>DAINCT010000005.1:0-31276 GCA_036732245.1 Chloroflexota bacterium
TCCCCCGGCTGTCCGGCAGATGGCTGCGGGCCAAACCCCTTACTGCAGAACCATCCAATGATGGGTCTCCACCCTCCCCTTCTCTATCTGGGATACGTTGGCCTGTCGGTGCCGTATGCGATTGCCATGGCGTCGCTTCTTAGCGGCTCAACCTCTCCGGAGGTGCTTCGACTCATCCGGCGATGGGCGCTCGTGCCGTGGGTGTTCCTCTCACTTGGTATCACGGCCGGCATGTGGTGGTCCTACGCGGTCCTCGGCTGGGGAGGGTACTGGAGTTGGGACCCGGTGGAGAATGCCTCGGTGATGCCGTGGCTCGTGACCACCGCCTTTCTCCACTCCTTACAGGTACAGGAGCGGCGACGGATGCTCAAGACCTGGACGATGTCCTTGATCGTAGCCGCGTGGCTGCTGAGCATCTTCGGGACGTTCCTGACTCGCAGCGGCGTTCTGGCCTCCGTACATTCGTTCACGCAGACGGCGATCGGACCGGTATTCCTCGTCTTTTTTGGAATCTTCCTGCTCGCGTCGGCGGCGCTTTTGGTGGCGCGAAGCCGGGACCTCGGTGTCGCCGGGACGCTGGATGCGACGATATGCCGAGAGACCGCCTTTCTTGTCAACAACCTGCTGTTGGTCGCTGTCACGTTCACGATTCTGCTCGGCACGATTTTTCCGCTCATCGCGGAAGCCGTGCAGGGCTCGCAGCTCTCGGTGGGGGCACCCTACTTCAATCACATCGTCGTGCCGATCGGATTCGCGCTGCTCTTTCTGATGGGCATCGGTCCGGCATTGCCGTGGGGCGCTGCTCGACTCTCGGACTTGCAATATCGCCTGCTCGGGCCGGTGGTCGGGGGCGTGGGAGTCATATTTGTCCTGCTCGCGATCGGCGTGCGGGGCATCGGCACGCTCGTCACATTTGGGCTAGCCGGCTTCGTGCTGACGGTCACCATCTCCAGTATCGGTTCCGACATGAAGGCACGACGCAGGAACACCGGTGAGAAATGGTTGAGTTCGGGGAGGCGCCTCGTACGGGCGAATCCGCGCCGCTACGGTGGATATCTGGCCCATATCGGCGTCATCCTGGCAGTCATCGGCATCGCGGCTTCTCAATCGTATGTAGTTCGCGGATCGGCGACACTATTGCCGGGCCAGGCGGTAAGCGTCGGCGGTTACACCGTTCGCTACCTCGGTTTCGAGCCACGTCGTGAGTCGAACCGCATGGTCTTGCAGGCGAATCTCAGCGCGTCTCGGGCGAATTTAAACCTGGGTACGTTAACGCCGTCGCTCAACTACTACACCACCGTGCAGCAGCCGGTGGTGACGCCGGCGGTCCGTGAACAGCCGTGGGACATGGTGACCGGAGTGGTTCAGGGTCGGAATCCACTGCCCGAACTCGCCCAACTAGTTCACGGTCGCAATCCATTTGAAGACCTATACGTCGTGCTTCAGGGCATTGACACGCAAAATGCCGGTAAGCACAATTCCAGGCGTGCGATCCTACTGCAAGTAATGGTGAATCCCATGGTCGGCTTCATCTGGATGGGCGGGTTCCTCCTCGGACTGGGTGGCGTTTCGGCACTCCTGCCGGCGCGACAACGCCGGCGAGTGAGCGCCGTGGTGGCCGAGCCCATCCGAGTCCACGCCGAGGAGGTGACAGCATGAGACGGAGTTTCTGGGCGCTGCTAATCGGCGTCGTGGCTGCGCTATTTCTCGTTTTGCTGGCGACAGGATTCCGATCCGACCCAAACGCCATCTCGTCTCCCCTGATGTACAAACCCGCGGCGACGTTTGCTTTGCGTGCTATAGACGGAAAACGGACCGTTTCACTGGCACAATTACGGGGGCAGCCGGTGGTTCTGAACTTTTCCGCCTCCTGGTGCGTGGATTGCCGGATCGATCAAGAATACCTGAGCGCCGCCTGGCAGAAGTATGCGGGAAAAGGAGTGAAGTTCATCAGTGTGTTGTACGAGGATAATGCGGCCAGCATGAGGGCTTTCACCCGCCAGTACGGCGGTGGTTGGCCCATCTTGCGCGATCCGGGTCAGCAGACGGCAATAAACTACGGAGTGTACGGTGTCCCCGAGACGTTTTTTATCGACCGCCGCGGCATCGTCCGGTATAAATCCACCGGTCCTGTGCCATGGAACGCGCTGAACATACAGGTGCAAGAGCTCCTACGCAGCCGAGCATGAGACGGTGGCTGGGCTGGATTGCGATCGGATGGCTGGTCATCCTCTGCACCGTTGCGCTGCTGGCATATGGTCGGGCCGCACCTGTCGCTTCGATGAGTGACCGCACGCTTGCGGTGGCTCGCGAACTGCGATGCCCAGTCTGCCAGGGAGAGTCTGTGGCTGATTCTCAGTCAGGAATTTCCCAGGGCATGCGTGCCATCATTCGGCGCAAACTGATGGCAGGTCAGTCACCTGATTCGATCAAGCAGTACTTTGTTGCTCGCTACGGAAACAAGATCTTGTTGGCCCCTCCGTCGAGTGGAATCGGGGACGTGGCCTGGCTCGCGCCTCCGTTGATGGTGGCGGGAAGTGTGGGGTTGTTGATTACGCTGGTGTTCGATTGGCGATCCCGTGCCCGAGTTCCACTGTCCTCGGTCGGAGACGCATACCTTGAGCGCGTACGCGCCGAACTTAAGAGAGACGAATCCCAAGAGTCGAGCGACGAGACGTGGTGAGTCGAGCCGCCCGGTCCCAGCTCGAAGCTCGAAAGCTCGAGTTGTACGACGCAATTCGAACGCTCGACCAGGATCGGGGAGAAGGAACCATTGACGTTGAGTCATACAGCCGTGCACGGTCTCGATTTGAACTGGAAGCCGCCGCGATACTGGAACGACTGGATCACTTGATCGACCCATCGCCTGTTCTCGTCAGACGAAATTCTCAGCGGAGACTGGCAATCATCGCGACCGCGGGTGTCATCCTGCTGGCTGTGGCACTGTTTCTCGGTGGGGCTTTGCGTGCTCGAACCGGCAACGCGGCCATAACGGGAGATATCGGTCAAGCCACTCCTGCGCCCGTGTCGCCGCTGTCGACGCAAGTCCTGACCGCGAAGAGCCTGGTTCAATCCCATCCGCGCGACCCGAATGCGGAGCTACAGCTCGCGACGGCGTACATCGATGCAAAGGATAATCGAGCCGCGAATGCGGCGTACCAACGGGCCATCCAACTGGCTCCGCGCCGGTCTGAGGCGCGCACCATGTACGCGATGTTTCAGGGGTCCGGAGGGGACGTGCGGCACGCGCTGACCAACCTCTCGCGGGTGGAACTCGATCAACCTTCATACGCCAAGGCATGGCTGGTCGATGGCTTGCTCTCCTCCAGATTGACCTCCGGCTTGCCGCGGGCTATCCGCGCCTGGCGTCGGTTCCTGGTCCTCTCGCCGCATGCAACCGTCGCTCCACAGGTTCAGGTACTCCTGGCAAGCGCGGTGAAGGTGGAGACGCGCCGTCGATGAATGGGTCGACCGCGTTCTTGCTGGCGTTCGGTGGTGGTCTGGTGTCGTTTTTGTCTCCATGCACCCTGCCTCTGCTTCCTGGTTACCTCTCGTACATTTCAGGTCTGGGAGCGGACGAGATCGAGGCCAGAGAGCATCGGGCGCAGCTTGTCGGCGCAGCGATGCTCTTCGTTCTGGGATTCTCCCTGGTATTCGTGTCGATTGGGGCGACGGCGAGCTACATCGGAGCCGCTGTGCTCCCACATCGTCCCGTCCTGAGCAGACTCGCGGGTGTCTTCATCATTGCCATGGCCCTGGTGATGATGGGAGCCCTGCGCATTCCGCTCTTGTTCAGGGAAAAGCGATTTCATCTCCCGCGCGAGTTCGGCATCTGGGGTTCGTTCCCGCTTGGCATGGCGTTCGCGTTTGGGTGGAGTCCCTGCATTGGTCCGATCCTCGGTTCGATCTACCTGGCGGCTGCTACACAGGGGAGTGCCCAGCGCGGTGCCCTTCTACTCTTCATCTATGCTTTGGGTCTCGGTATGCCATTCCTGGCGGTCGCGCTATTTGCCGAGCGCATGTTTACCTCGCTCAAGTGGTTTAAACGGCACTTCCAGGCGGTCAATGCCTCCGGCGGCGCGATCCTCCTCGTGATGGGAGTTTTCCTGTTGCTTGGTCGCTGGACTGAGGTGCTCGGCCCTGCTCTCCGGTGGTACGGAGGCCTGCACCTTCCCACCTGACGTTACGCCTGGCTGGCCTCCAGCACGTCGGTGTTCTGGATCTGATTCGTGAGGTCCTTAAAAACCTGGCCGTCCTTCATCACCATGCTGATCCGGGTCGTGTCGCGCAGAATATCGATATTGTCGAGCGGGTCGCCATCCACCAGCAGGAGGTCGGCAACCTTGCCTGCTTCCAGAGTTCCCAGACTGTGCGCCACGCCCAGTAAGGCGGCTGCCCGCGAGGTCGCTGAGACGATGGCATCCATGGGCGACATGCCGCTGTTCACCATCAGCGCGAGTTCTTCTGCATTCTCACCGTGTGGACCTACACCGGAATCAGTTCCCGTGGCGATTTTGACCCCGGCCCTGTAGGCCGCCTGAAAACTCCGGGCGTGGTCGTCAATCATAGACTCCACTCGATCGCTTTCCCGACCCGGGTTCGCCGCGCCGTCTCGCTCACTCTGCCGGGCGACCTGGATCGGCGCGATCAAGGTCGGCACCAGATACACATCTCGGGCTTTCATCAACGCGATAGCTTCCTCGTCGAGCCAGACGCCGTGCTCAATCGACTTCACGCCGGCTGAAATGGCGTTCTTGATGCCCTGGGTCCCGAGAGCGTGAGCCATGACCGATTTGCCGACAGCACGAGCTTCGACGACCGCAACCTCTATTTCCGACGGTGTGTACTGGGGAAACGAAGGGACGTCAGTTTGCGATAGTACGCCCCCGGACGTACAGATCTTTATCCACTCGGCTCCCGCTCGCAGAAGTTCTCGGACGCGCTGCCGCATCGCCTCGACACCGTCGACCACGCTTGGTGGAACGTCGGGCAGCGGCACCGAGAGCAGCAGGCAGGACGGCGTGAAGGGATCTCCGTGTCCCCCGGTTTGGCAGAGAGCCGTGACACTGACCTGCATCCTTGGGCCTGCGATGATTCCCTGCTCGATGGCCAGCTTGATCCCGAGCGGCGCGCCGCCGGCGTCACGCACGGTCGTGAATCCGGCGTTGAGTGTTGTCTGTAAACGAGGGATGCACTGGAGCAGTGCGAGGCTGGGAGGGACGGAAAGCTCACGCTCGATCGTTGATGGGTTGGACATCACGTGCACGTGGCAGTCGATCATTCCGGGAAGCAAAGTTCGGCCACCCGCGTCGATAACTTCGGCAGTATCCGGCACCGAAATCTTGTGATCTTTTCCGACGGCGAGAATGCGACCGTCCTCGATGAGGACGGTCGCATTCCGGACAGGGTCTCGTCCGGTGCCGTCGATCAGCGTCGCGCCACGAACAGCGCGCGAACTCACGCGTGCGCTTTTTCGAAGTCTATTACGGCCTGAAGGGAGGCGACGGCCACCTCGAGTTCGCCCTTGCCGGGCTCCGCGGTGGTCAGGCGCTGAGACTGCCAGGCGGGACTGAAGAACAGTTTTCCCACCCGGTGATCCTTCAGTTTGGCGCCGGCTCGAACCAGTTCATACGCAGTCGACAGGACGAGAGGTCCCGCCAGAGCCCCGGTGACGGCCTTCTTTCGGCCGTTGGGCATACTGCTTACCAGGCTCCGAGAGAGCGCGCCACCCAGCAGTCCCCAAAAGGCGAACACCGTCCCGCAGCGGGGATGGACGCGGCTCATGGCGCCGGCGTTGGCAGCGGTCAATTCGAGTCCTGCTTCGGAGGCATTGACGGCCTTATGTTCGGCGCCGTGGTATCGCCACAGTTCGCGCACTCCTGGCATCTGGCCGCTGACCCCGAAGGCGACGAATGGCAAGGCAACCCCCGCGACAGCTTCGATCGGGAATACCAGGCGTGCATCCGCGCCTTTAGTCACTTCGCGTGTCAGGCGCTCCGCCAGCGCGGCGCCCAGGCCCGGAATGAACTGGGGAAGGGTGGCTCTCACTTTGGAGCCACCGACGTTCAGCCGGCTCTCAAGCCGTCCGGCCACCCGGGCTAGTTTCAGCATGCCACCAAACGAGACGAGTCCTCGTACGAATGGAATGTTTCGCGACCACGCTCCCGGCATGGAGAACGGTTCCACCGCGGTCGCTATTTCGCCGCTTGGAGTGCGCACTGCCACGGCGACCGACTTGGGACCAACCATCATCACGCCGTTGCGGAGAGCTCGTCCCCCATAGCGCGGCGTGTCCTGTGCTTTGTTCATAAATATCCTGCTTTCTGCAACCGGTCTTGGACGAGAGTGAGACGGCCTCGCGGTTCCACTCCCTCCCCTAGTTTACGTCGTCGCGGGAACTCGGCGGTCTTAAACGGTGCACCACTCATTGCATAACGAGTATTCTAGAAGCAAGGATCTGTCACCACCATGGGGGCGGACTGTTTGGGTCAGGTTTCGAACACGCGTCCAACCTCCTGCCTCAAATGCGATCGAGTTGGCGCGACACGGAGCGTTACGTGGAAACCACCACGCTCCAGCCGAGAAATTGGGTGAGATACATGCCATACAACCGAGCACATCGCGAGCCTGAGGTGTTTGCCGCCGATACGCGTCCGGGCGCGGACGGTTTTGTTTACTGCAAAGGATGCGGCGAGGAACTGGAAGGGCGCGGACGAGTGTCGCAGCCGCGGGCCCGGGTCAGCTTCATGATGTGTGAGTCCTGCCGGAAAATCCACGGCCACGATCTTATGCCCATGCCGGGATCGCCGACGTTTTGCTATCGCTGTGGCGGCAAGGACGAGGTGTTCGTTGGGTCCGGTATCGCGCCCATCACCTATCATGTGTGTCCGCGCTGCGTGCCTGAGAGAGCTGCTCGCTATCGCGCTCACGACTTCGAAACGCCTGAAAAGGTAGTTGAGGAAACGAAGCAGGTCGAGACCGCTTAGCGCTCGTTTCGTCTGGGTGTGCGGCACGGCCCGTCACTATTTGTGCGGCCGTAACGGTGCGGATCGCGTGCCCTCGGTCGGGGTGGTTAGGGTCTGACGCGTCTACCGATGGGCGCGCTTGCCATGCGGGTTGAGGAAGAGAGCGACCATCAACCCCAGGCTGACGACGAGAATGTTGAATGAGCTTGCCGCCAGTGCGGCGAGCCAGAGTGCCGCCAGGATGATGCCGATGAGAACCAATGCCGTGGTGCGTTTTGTCATGAGTGATTTACCTTTCCACTGCCGCCGCAGCATACCGCGTAATCCGGCGAAGGTCTATCCTCAGAACGAACACACTTAGTGGTCCGAAAGAGTACGTCAGAGGTGTTAGCCCATCGGTTCATGCCATACCACCGGTGGGAAAACCCCTCCGGACGCCGAGGTTGGTCCCACTTGTCGGATAGTGGCGACTGGATTACCCGGCACCAACCCCAGTCGCGTGTGCATCACACCCGTCCCTTTGACGAAAGAGAATACCGTCCGACCGCGCGGAAGCACGACGCGTGCCTCATATAGCCTGAGTCCAGCCGCGTGGAGTCGGATAATACCCCACGTACCGGCGAGCGGACCGTACGCCACCCAGAACGTATCGCCGGCATTGACGGGTCCGTCCACGGATAGCAGAAACACGGACTCGGAGGTCGCATGATGCACGGACTGCGACGTCGGTTGCGCCCAGATCGAGGGTGCGAAAGTTACGGTGGCCAGTATGGCCAGGACCAGTGCCGGCAGAACCTGCTTTACCACTTTGTTTCCGCCCATCCTCACTTTTGAATCGCTTCGCCCGTCGTGAGGAGTCCGTACGATAGGTCTCGCTCGACTTCGAATCCACTGTACGATGCGGACTACGTGCGGTCATCGGACATCCGACGCGCCATCCGTGCGTCAAAGGACGTACGATATTGCACGTACCAGAGGGATACCAACGTGATCTGTCTCCGCTCGATTCGTCACTCCGGGTCTCTGTCTGCTGGATGAGCCGGATACGGCGTCTTCTCAGAAGACTTTAGCGTCTGCCCGGTCTAATGATTCTTGTGATCTTGTGGTTTATCCTCCGCCTCGATCAAAACACCGGTTGATTGCGCATTCAGCGCGGATACACCTCAATTACTATCGCCCCCGGAAGAACTTTGGCGCTCCGTGGCACGAATATTGCCTACTATGTATAAGCGGGGGCGGTGAACCAGCTGACCGTGCCCAGGACCAGGTAGCCCAGTGGGGTGGGCCGGAAGGCAAATCACTATGTCGAAGGACGCATGCACGGTGGTCGTCGTGGACGACGAGCCCGGCGTTCTGAGCGTGGTGTGCGAGGTCCTGGAGGACGACGGTTACACTGTGATCTGTCTCTCACACCCTCGAATGACTGCGGAATTGGACGAAGGCAGCACGAAGCTTTTTATCCTTGACCTGATGATGCCGGAGTTGAGCGGTATCGCGCTCGCCCAACTGCTGCGCCACGACCGCTTCTCGGATATCCCAATGATCGCCATGTCGGCCTCCCCATCTATGTTGCGGGCGGCCGAAGACTCGTGCCTTTTCCAGGACACACTGCCCAAGCCGTTCGAGCTGAATCGCCTGCTTGCCCTGGCAGAACGGTACGCGTCTTAGTCTTTCGGCTCGTTCGACCAAGCGAGGCTGAGTTGCCGACAAAGCTCGCGGGCAGCGCGCTGCGTACGGTCGCGCAGTTCGTCAAGTGAGGCGGTGCGACCCTGCGACTGGATCCATGCAAGGTCCACTCGGGAATCAGCAGCCACGTCAGCACCGGCGTTGTGTCCTTTCCGGAGTTGGTGACCCGCCACGTCATCCGTGCCGTCCGCATCCAAGGAACCCATCAGCAACATGAGCGTGGTGGCAACATCCAGGAGGTCGTGGCGCTCGAGGTGAGACGACCTCAATCGCTCAAGTTGACGCTCGCACGTTCGACGTTGCGCAGCTAAGGAAAGAGTCATTACCGCCCGTACCCGTAGTGATCACCATTCTGACACCGCAATCGCTATATGGCAAGAGTGAGATTTGAACGCAGCATGCAGCCCAAACAGACCGGTTCGAGGTGCAAGCACGGCAGCGTGCTGCCTGGAGTTGAGTCGGCCGTTGACGCCCCGGCTTGGAATGTCACCAGTGCCACCCTTGACAGGCACCCTCCACATCAGCAGACTGGTTGCATGGAACGGAAGGAGTACTTTATGGGCATTGTGCTATACGCGTTGATCGGTGTCATCGTGATTCTTTGGCTTCTGGGGCTGACCGGTGCCGTCGCCGCGTTCGCCAGCTTGTCCTGGCTGCTGTTGGTCGTGGCCGTCGCGCTCTTACTGGCGGCAGTGCTAACCGGTGGTCGCTTGTAGGCCGACCGGTTCTAGCGAGTTGCCGGCGCGTTGGTGGGTGACGCCTCGTTTACCCGGTCTTCCAACCGGGCGCGAATCGCGTCGACGTACTGTTCACTCATAGTCCAGTCGTCGACCGAGAGCAAACCATGTCGCTTCAAGCGGCTTAGCGCCTGAATGACCTGGTCGCAAACGTCGAGCGCATCGTACACCTCGCCATATGCATAGAGGTGGTCGAGCTCGAGTGGTTGAGGCGCCGGCCGGCGCTGTGCGTGCTGTAGGGGTGCCTGTAGCCCGCGCAGCCGATCGCAGAGCGCGATCAACAGTTTGTCGCGAAATTCCGGCACGGAGTCTACCAGGGAACGAAATGTGTCCCTGCTAATTACCAGAATCTCCCCGGAGGCCTCCATGGTCACAGTGGCAGCTCGAGGCTTCCCGTCAAGGAGTGACATCTCACCCACGAATTGGTTCGTGGAGAGATGGGCCAGCAGTTGACCGCCTCGTTCAACCCGAGCGCTGCCGCGGAGGATCAGGATAAATCGATCGCCCACATCGCCCTCGCTCACAAGGACGGATCCGGCGTCTGCGGGAATTTCCTCCGCATGTTGCGCCAGCAACCCGAGTTGCGTGTCGCTCAGGTCCGCGAACATGGGCACGAGCCGGAGCACCGCGACGCGGCTCTCGGACACATTTACCATGACTTCTCCCCTTCTGTGCCGCACGGCGGTTATGCACCCGGTCTGGCCG
This sequence comes from Chloroflexota bacterium, assembly GCA_036732245.1. Taxonomy (GTDB): domain Bacteria; phylum Chloroflexota; class UBA5177; order UBA5177; family UBA5177; genus JANWJD01. The sequence continues at coordinate 10,094 of DAINCT010000005.1, forward strand.
TGCACCGCCAACATATCAGGCTGGAGCGACCTGTCAAGAGGGGAATACCCGGTCGACGGCCACCCCCCTCGTTGGCCCCAAACCGGCGGGGGGCAGCGCTCGTTATGAATTAAGTGCTTTTTCCACGCAGGCATACAACTCGTCGATGTCGAATGGCTTGGGGAGGACCGCGATTCCGTGGTTGTTGAGCCACTCCTCGTGCGATCGAAGGTCCTGAATGGCCGCAGAGCAAACGATGACCGGAACGTGATGAGTAATTCGATCCAGTGCCAGGAGCTCCACCAGGTTCCAGCCGCTTTCCGGCGTTTCCATGCGTATATCCAGAATAATCAGATCGGGCAGGTCCGCTCGTAACTGCTCAAATGCGTGATCAGCCTCTCGACAAATGCGAACTTCGTATTGCTGCTCCTGCAGGACTGCGGCCATCATCTCCAGGAAGACGGTATCGTCATTCACCACGGCGATACGAGTCATGCGAGTCCCCCTCCCTCGGCATCGTGCGCTCTGCGCGGACAATCTTCCCGATTCACCGGCAACACACCGACAAGGAAGATCAAGCACCCTGTTTTCGGGCCACGCGGCCACGACGCATGCTGGCTACATTAACGATCTCACCCGCCTCGTCAGCTTGTAACGCGACACGATGTTTGTGAAGCATGAATCCCGAGTCCGGATTGTAAAATTGATAGGTCAGCAGATAGCCGTCTTCCAGTTCGTCCAGCAGGATGAGGTAGGCGCCGGCGTCTTCCAATTCGTAGCCCAATGCCCGGAAGAAGTCCTGATACGTCGGTCTGCCGTGTCTTGACCGTTTTCTCCCCATGGGATGACGCAACATCGGCTGAATACGATTGCCTCGAGCTTTTGCATGCAACTCCCCATACGAGTACGTCAGACTCGCCGTCTCAGGGAGCTGTCCCTCCACCGCGTACTGGACTTCGAAGCCGGAATCGGTCTCCATAACACGTGCAACGGTGGCCCGACGGTGATCCAATTCACGTCCTATGGCGCGTAGCAGAGCCTGATATGGCGTTCGTTCTTGATCCACCTGCTCCTCTTTTCCTCCGAAACTCCTGCCAGAGGTACTCGAAAACGTCTTCGTGCAAAGTGAGCCCGAGAGTTGATCTCTCACGTATCGTACTACGCACGGTCAAGCAAAAACTGTTAGGGCTCGCGCGTCAAGGCGTCTCTTCGCGGCGCCCCAGAGTTCGGTCACTACCCATCGTGCTGTGACACGGCGTGCGTGGGATTCGTGTACTCAGAAGATTGCCCACGACACCAGGGAAAAGCGTCAGGTCCGTTTTCCGAACCGCAGCGTGTACGAGACCGCCTTCAGGCACCGAAAAGGTCCGAGTCTCGATTGACTCTACACCCTGCGCGGAGGGACACGGTATTGCGACAATACAAGCATGATTCTTTTCGTGCTCGGGCTCGTGGTCGGAGCCGCGGTGGCGACCGCCTTGACACATGTTTACTCGCAAAATGAAGTAAGGACGCTCGCGCACGATCTCGCATTGTTGCAAGCGAGGCTACGCACGTTGGTCCGACTGACCGAGGCGGGCTTCATCAAGCCCGACACCATCGAGGCGGCAAATGTCTTGAATGAAGTTCATGACATGGTGTCTGTGGCGAGCGCACATCCCATTCACGAGAGCATCAATGTCTTTTCCGCCGAAGACGATGAGAACGGAACCGTTCCCTCGGTGTTCCGGTAATGGTTGGCCCTGTTCTACTGTCGAGGCCGGGTGGACGCAGCCAAGTCTCGCGGCTGTCGACGCGATGAGGATTATCTTAGCGCCTTAGCGGCTCCATCGGGGTCATCGGAGACGACGACCATACGGGTGCTGGTCGCGAGTTGCGCGGAGCTTACTCTCACGCCGGCGTCCGTGAGGCGACGGATAATGTCGGCTGCGGCGCCTGGGCGGTCTTCGAATTCGACCAGGACGACGTCCTGGCTGGTACCGATATATAGCCCCGCTTCGGCGAGACGAGCGTCGGTGTCGGCGGATCGTTGCAGAACGAGGTGCGCCCGGTAGCCCTGGGGGCCCGTGGCCGACCATAATCCTTCGATCTGTATCCCGGAGCTCTCGATGCTTTGAATGATGTCGGCCAGCGAGACATCGGACACATTCGATCCAACAGTGATTTCCGTTGCAGCGACTGCCTGCAACGGCTGCTCGGAGGTTCGGCTGATCGCCGAGACGGATGAGCGACCGAGCGGGGTCGGTGCGGGGGTGACTCCGGTGGCCGGGGACACCTCGACTTCGCTTCGGGACCGGGACCCGAGCGCCGACGAAGTCCATGCCGCAACCGCCGAGCTCACTGTATCGGAAGCGTGCACGGAAGGCTTGCGCAATGTCGGTACAAAGTCGTGTGCCTTTGCCAGATACGTAGTCGCTCGCCACACCATCAGGGCGATGACAATTACGGCAATTAATAGAGCAATGGCGAGACCGACTGCGATGTCATGGACATTCTCTCCTCTACCTCCTCCAATATGATTGCCCCATTGCTCGAGCCAGAAACCCAGAGCTGCCGCGATGGCAAAGATGCTGCCCAGGAGAGCGCCCAAGAGAAGGAACCAACGACCTCGTTGGCGGTACATTTCGCCGAGATCGTCTTCGAGAATGTTGCCTATCATGTCATGCTCCCGTGCACCTTCGAGTTAGAGAGAACGTCAAACCGGTCGATTTCACTGCAGGCGGCCAGTGAAGCGTAACCTGTTCGGAGCCCTCTATTGAAACATGCAGCAGTACCAGTGAGTAGAAGTGTCGCTTCACGGCGAGGCGGCGGCGAAGAGTTGCAGGCGATCGTTACGGGAGTCGGCCACGAGGACGTCACCGCGGAGATCGACTGAGACCGACATAGGACGCGAGAACTGACCGGCGTCGGCTCCAAACGTCCCCCAAACCGCGATCTCCTTCCCCGTTGGCGACAATTCCTGAATCCGGTTATTCCCGGAATCCGCTACGTACACGTCGCCGCCATGGTCAACGGCGACTCCCGTAGGAGAGTTGAACTGCCCCGGTTTGGATCCGTAACTTCCCCACTCCGCGATCGGCTGCCCCGCCGGGCTGAACTTGACGATCCGGTCGTTCGACGTGTCCGCGACGTACGTTTGTTCGCTTGCGTCCACGGCGAGTCCGCCGGGCGTTAAGGTGATGTTCTGTACCGTGGTATCGCTTGGAAAGACCGCTGTTTCGATGCCCGCCGGGGAAAGCACATGTACCCTATGGTCCGCGCTATCCGCGAGCAGAATGTTGCCCTGTCCATCGAGCGCGATCCCTTGCAGGTTCGAGATATCCGGCGATGCGACGGTCCGGATCGGAAACTGCGAAATCGTTGCTCCGTTGGGCGCGAACTTGGCAATCACGTGTGCCGAGTTGTCAACCACGAAGACGTTCCCTGAACCGCCGACCGCTATCAGGTCTGCATGATGTGGCTTACCGGGCCAACTCCCGGCTACCTGCCACGGACCTCGGGTCCCAATCGAAGGTAGGAGATGCTGGACGCGGTTGTTTCCGGTATCGGCAGCGTATGCAGTCCCATCGGGCGCGAATGCAGCATCGTTGGGACGAATGAACTGACCGACCAGGCTTCCGTGCGTGCCCCAGCGAGCCAGCGTACTCCCATTTCGAGCGACCTTGAGAACACGCTGCCCGGCATCCGTCACGTAGAGATTTCCCGCGGCATCTAATCCGACGGCGACCGGCCGATCAAATCGCACGAACCGGGTTCCTGCTTTGCCCCACGAAGCAAGCACCTTTCCGGTGGGGGACACCTCAGTGACCGTGCTGGAGATACTGTCGACCGCGAAGACGTCTCCCACCCGGTCGGTCGTGACGTATGAGATGTGCGCAAGCCCTGCATTCCCCAATCGGTCCCAGGTCGCGATGCGCTTACCCAGCGGCGACATTTTCACCAGCGACGATGCCGCGACGTATACATTGCCGCGCCCGTCCACCGCGATGCTCGTGGGTTTCGCGTCCAGAGTTCGCGTAGGCATATGGATGGTCCACGTTGCCAACCCTTTGCCGCTGGATGTCATTTTCTCGATTCGGAGATTGCCACTGTCAGCCACGTACACGTTTCCGTTGCGATCGACGGTGATTCCCGTTGGTGTCCGAAATCGCGGAAACGAGGTACCGATCGGCTGGTTCCACTGCGCCAGGAATCGCCCGGCGGGCGAGTATTTCAGGACGCGATTGTTCTGAGCGTCCGCGATGTAGATGTTGCCTGAAGCATCGAGCGTCAAGTCGGTGGGAGAGCCGAGCCGACCGCGTGCTGTGCCCTGCCGGCCGATTTCACTCAGGAGTCGGCCGGACGGGGATATTTTCAAAATCTGACCATGTCCGGCGTCCGCCACGTAGGCGTTTCCATGTCCGTCGAGTGTGAGGCCGCGAGGCGAATCGAGGCTCGGCGGCGTGAAGGAGCCAGGCACAATTCGCCACTGACGTGTACCCGATCCGGTGACCGAGACCGCGGCACCTTTCGCCTTCGGGGTCATGACGGTGACCCCGAAAAAGACCAGGGCACCAACCCCCCATATGACCGCAATTCGCATCTATTTCACTCCCGAGTCATTGTTCCACTTCGGTTCCCCAGCTTGTCGTCACCACGCTTACCGGGGTGGAACCGCCGCGAACGCTCTTATCCTATCGTGCCCGCCAGGTCGGGTACACCTGTCGACACTCACGATTCTGCTGTGCCGGCTCAGGTCAACCGCTCCGGCTATCCGGGAGGGACGCGCTCGGTAGGAACCTTACAAGTTGTAAATCGGGAGCAGGCGCTTCTCGTTCTCGCCCTCAATGCGGGCTTCGACCTCGACCTGGCCCGCGATGATCGAGGACGCGATCTTGGGCCTCAAGAGCTCGTCGAGTTGAAACAGTCCAGCGGAATTGTTCAATATCGCCTCGATGCGGATGGGTTTCTCATCCCCGCGTCGAATGATAACTCGCTCTACGGCGGCTGCCGACAGAGAGTGGATATTGACCGCCCCCAGCTCGAACGGAATCCGCGACCGCCCCTGAGTCATGTCGAGGGCGTCGCCCACCTTTACCGCGCTGGCTTCGATGGTGTAGGTGCGCTCATCAGATCGATGGGCGATGACGGCATGCAACGTCTCACTCACCATGATGGTCAGCACCGGTTCTTGATAGATGTTCGCAAGCAGGTCGCGAGCCTTCGGCGCTCCCAGCATCAAGCTGTACGTTTCGTGTTCGTGACGGTGGATCGACATCCCGATGTCGTGCAGCGCAGCGCCCAGGACCACTATCACTTCGGCGTCTTCATTGGTCAGTCCGTAATCTCGGACTACCGCGGGTTCCATGCCGGACTGCATAAGCAGGCGAATCAACTTGAGCGCAATATTGGCCACGATGCGGATATGAACCGGACCGTGATCGCTCATGTTGGAACGATCTACCGCATTAACATTCGCGCTGCGCCAGAGTTGATGAAGGCTGACATCGCGATTGATGGCCGCCACCAGGGTACGAAGCTTTTCGTTTCTGCGGTCCGGCACATGAAACAGGAGACGTTCTTCGGCCGGAGTTTCGCGTTCCTGCGGGGTATAGGATACCTCTGGTCCGGCCGCTACGACCGGTTCGGCATCGACGGAACTCTGGGACGTGGGGGTATCCGATGTCATCGTGACCCATGCTACACCTGGCGTCAGACGCCGGATTCACGACCGGGAACGCTTCACCCTTTTGCTCTAGGCTTCAGCGCCCTACGGGATGCGCTGAACTGCTGGAATCGGTGTCTGGGAGACGCGCCTCACGGCAAGTTGGTATCCGCCGACCGCCAGATAAGCTAGGCCGAAGATCACCCTCATAATCGATGAGTCACCTGTAGCGGCGAGCACGAGATCGAACAGACCCCACAACAGCAAACCACCGGACAATAGGACACGGAACCGTAGATTTAAGACCACTTCGCCTCCCGGCCGGCTAGAATTCGTTGCTTGACGCTCCCGGCACTGACCGACATGTAACCACCGATCATTGCCACCGCCTAGGGTCCGAAGTCACAGTGAAGGACGTGCTTTGGTCACCCTCGATCGTGAGTCAGAGAGGGTTAGCGACGCTCCATCTGGAGGCCCTCGGCCATTGAAAGACCTGAAGGCGTCAGGGAAAGCCGCCCGTCAGCATCGACCTCGAGTAATTGGCGACCGCGCAAACGAGTGATCGACTCTCCTTCTCGCATGACCGCTTCATCGTTCCCGGGGAACTGCCGTTCGAGACAGGGAACCAGGGACGGCGGCTGCACGTCTGCCTCATGCTCCAGCATCATCCGGTGAAGGCATTCGACCACCGCGAGATCCATTTCCGTCAGGTCGACATTCGGCATTGCAGTGCCTCCCACTACGTCGAGCTCGGCAACTTACGTGCCAGGCGCAGGGCTTCGTCCCTGTGGGCGAGTTCGGCGGAGGGGTGCCTTGACATTCACCATAGCCCCTAGTAGGTTAAAGCTGGTTGCTCGGATGTCAGGAGTTTTAAGGAGTCAGTCGTGGCAGTGGAAACGATGAGTCAACAAGAAATCCAATCGTTTGGAGAGAAATTGGAAGCGTTCGGCAATACTCTGCCGGAAAACGAGCAGCGGTTGTTCGCCGAAATTCTCCTACGCGCCGCTGCTGCCGGCAGTGACGTCGAAGGTCATGCTATGCATCTGCCCGCTCGATGGCCGGAGTTCCGCCAACATATGGGCGAGGTCCTCGTGCAGATTCTGGAGGGCATGGGCTCGCTGTCGCCCTACGACTTGACCGATATTCAGCGCTGAGGTGGGCCCCCGGGCCCTCGATTCCTACCCAAATAGTCGCGGCAGGCCGCGCCGCTTGGGTGCTGCTGCGGCGGGGACCGCTTGCGATGGCCGGAGACTGCCGCCGCCGTCCAGTTCAGCGATATAGCGCATGGCTTGGGACGCTCGCGCCTCCGCGTCTTCCGCCCGCTGCTTGAGATGTTCGATCAACGCGTCTTTCGTTTCCAGTTCGCGATCCCTGCCGGCCAACGCGTCGTCTTTGGCTGCGATTGTATCGCGATACATTTGCTGCAGCGCCATGATCATATCGCGATAAATGTGTTCGAGCACGGCCACCGCCGTGTTGTCGGGGTTCCCGTTGGCCAGCGCAGTCGTGGCAGGCATCTGCCGATGGGCGTCGAGATATCGTGGGTCGCCGGTGGAGTGATGATCACGGGGAGATTCGAATTCCATCATCGGGTGACTGATTTCGGAAGGGACTTCGTATTGTGATCCCTCGTCGCCCATAGACACTGCCTTGACACCTGATTCCCGCACACGTACGACGACTGTATCACGGTCTGGACCGGGCGTGCTACTGGAGTACAGTCAGTAAGCTATGGCGCGTGTCTGATCGCGTGCTACTTGGTGCGCGGTACGCATTCCGATGTGCCTATCCTGAAATCGAGGGGGCGCGGCGTGGACTTGGTACTGGTGTTGGCGGTTGTTCTCATCTTGAGCCCATTGCTATTTACATTGCTCGTCTCAGCGGACATCTCGCTGCGGGCGAAGATCTTGATCGGAGCGATCGGCATGTTTCTATTGACCTGCTTACCGCTTCTGGCGCTCCTCTTCGGCGGCTACAAGGGATAGCCTCGACGAATCGAAAAAAGCGTCAGGAGCAGGCCACCGGTGTCGCAGCGGCCTACTCCTGATTGGAGAAGGAAAGGAGACGATCTACTGATGACGATACGCGGTGGGAGGCAAACCGAACAGGGTATTCCGGCCCGGAAATACTCGGGACTTTGTACCCTCGGGTAGGCAATTAGAAACGGCCCGCGCAGTATGGCGCGGGCCGTATTCTTTTTGGGGATGATGGCGTGCTGAACCCGTTTCCCCTATTCAGTTAATGCAGACAAGGCTGCACGCTCAGTATGAACTCGCTGCGATGCCCTGTCATCAGTATTTTCACTGAGGCGTTTACGATCTGCCCGACCCAGGAAATCAGCGCGAATTGGGCTGTACACTAATGCAAACAATCCCGAAGAGGACCCCATCGCAAGCGACACTCCGTCTGAACTCTTAACTTTCTTCATCGCCGATGTGCGCGGCTACACGCGGTTTACCCAGGAACGTGGGGACGAAGCGGCGGCCCGCCTGGTATCCAGATTTGCAGCTCTCCTGGATGAAACCGTGCAGTCACGTGGTGGCAGACTCGTTGAATTGCGAGGCGACGAGGCTCTTGTAGTATTCGGCTCGGCGCGGCAGGCACTGCTGGCAGCCGTGGAACTACAAACCCGGTTCGCTCACGCTTCGCAGGAGGACTCGTCACTTCCGCTCCCAGTGGGGATCGGACTGGACGCGGGTGAAGCCGTGCCGCTTGGCGACGGGTATCGGGGAGAAGCTCTGAATTTGGCGGCTCGGCTCTGCAATCTGGCCGGACCGGGCGAAGTGCTGGCGAGTGAAGGCGTGGTTTATCTCGGACGACGGGTGCAGGGCCTGGCGTATTCTGAACGCGGCCTGGTGCCCCTCAAAGGATTTGCGGATCCCGTACATGTGATTAGAGTGCTGCAGGTGGGAGACGAAGAGGAAAACGGATCCACGATAGACACCCGGCCGCAGAGCACGCTCCCGATCGGCGGATATCTTGGAGCCCTGCCGTCTGGCGTTATGGTAGGCCGGTCGGATGAGTGGGATCGGATCATGGCATCGGTGGACGAAGTGACCGGGAGCCGGGGGCAACTCGTTTTGCTCTCCGGAGAGCCGGGAATTGGAAAGACCCGACTCGCCCAGGAAGTCACTTTGAAGGTCCGCAACCGGGGTTTCCTGGTTGCTACGGGTCGATGCTACGAACAGGAACAGGGTGTGCCTTTTTACCCCTTCCTGGAGGCGTTGAACACCGTGTTTAGGGCCGCGCCGGCTGCCCTGCGAGCCGAAATTCCCAAGCGATGGCCGCATCTGATTCGTCTACTTCCCGATCAGATCGATCCGCTGCGAGTGGCCAAGATCGACGGACAGGAGGATCAACAGCGGCTTTTTCGGGCTGTCACCCAGTTCCTCGAGGAAATGTCTCTGGTTACTCCGGTGGCACTGCTCCTGGACGACTTGCACTGGGCGGATGATTCGACTGTGAAATTGCTGCAACACCTCGCTCGTTACTCTCGCACTGATCGCATCCTGTTGCTGGGGACGTATCGGGACGTGGAAATGAATCGACAGCATCCACTCGAGGCGGCCCTGCTCGATCTGAGTCGCGAGGGCATCGTGCAGGAGGTTGAGGTTCGACGTCTTGGGCGGGAAGCGACGTCGGCACTGGTGACCGAAATTATGGGCAACCAATCTGGTCTCGATGACGTGGCCGATCTGGTGTACCGTCGGACGGAAGGCAATGCATTTTTCATCCAGGAGATGCTTCGAGCTCTCGTGGAGCGCGGCGATCTGTACCAATACGACGGTCACTGGGAACGGCGCAAGGTCAGAGATATGGAGGTTCCGAAAAGCATTCGCTCAGTTATCGGTCAGCGATTGTCCCACTTGTCTACCGACGCGCAGGAAGTACTGCGTGCAGCCAGTGTGTTAGGTCACACCTTTACATTCGATGATGTGTCGGCCATGAGCCAGGCGGTCGCCGAACAACTCGGGCGGGAGGGTAATGCCTGGCTCACCGAGGACGAGGTGGACAACGCGTTGGTGGAAGCGGTTTCCGCCGGCCTCATTCGCGAGATGGGACCAGACTCGTATGCGTTCAATCATGCCTTGACACAGCAAACGCTGTACGCGGAGTTGTCAACCCGGCGTAAGAAGCGACTCCATCTGGCGGCAGGATCAGTACTTGAAGGTCTAACCGATCGGTCGCAAAACGCGGGTGTCGGTCGATGGGCGGAGTTGGCTTGGCACTTCTCGGAAGGTGATGACGCGGAGCGAGCACTCGTTTACGCGTTGCTCGCCGGGGACGCGGCCGAAGACGTATTCGCGCACGGTGAGGCAGAACGTCAGTATCGAAGCTCAGTGGAGCTGGCACACGACTTACGAGATGCGTTTCGTGAGGCGGAAGCTCGCGAAAAGCTGGCAGCCGTGCTGTCGATCGTCGGTCGGTACGATGATGCCCTGGAGGCGCTCGAAGCCGCCATGCGACTACATAGCACAGCCGACGATGTGGAAGGCGAGGCCTGTGCCGCCGCGCAGCTCGGCAATGTCCACTATATGCGTGGGACTCCGGATGAGGGTATAGAGCGCCTCACGCCGCTGGTCGAAGCTCTGGAATCACGGGGGGATGACGGACGTCCGTCATACGGATTGGCTGCTCTTCATGCCGCTCTTGCTCGCCTCTACCAGGACAAGCGCTGGCATGCCAAGCAGTTGGAGTCAGCCAAGCGCGCTGCCGATTTGGCTCATGTAATCGGCGATGAACGACTCCTGGCGGGAGCCGAAATCACGCACAGCGACGCACTCTGGAACCTGGGTGAGGATGACAACGCGCTGCGTGTTTTGGAAGAGCTCATACCGCGTGCGGAAGCGTTTGGCGATCTCAATAACCTGGGCCGCGCGCTGGCAAACGCGGCTTCGTACTATGCCCGGCGAGGCGACTTCATCAAAGACCGCGTGTACTTCGAGCGCATGCTTGCGGTGGCGGAGCGCCGGGGCGACCGTGGCCAAATCGTGCTCGGCCTCATCGCCCTGAGCGGCAACGCGTACCTCACGGGCAGTTGGGAGAAGTCGAGCGCGTATCTCGATCGTGCAGAAGCGATTCTCAGCACGCTGAGCACAACTCGCGTCTCGGGGTGGCCGAGTGGGGCCAGAGCGTGGCTCGAGTTGCGCAAGGGGAACCTTGATCGGGCTACGACGCTCGCGGAAGAAACGCTCGCGTTTGCGCAAAGCGTCGAAGACGTGGATTGGCAACGCCTCGCGGCTCGGGTACTGGCGGAACGAGACGTGTTACTCGGAGAGCCGCGTCAGGCACTTTCCCATCTGGAGCTGTTTATGGCAACCGGCAAGAGCGAAAACGATCCTGGCTTTATGCGTACGTTGGCTCGGGTTCAACTGGAATTGGGCGACCTGGCAGCCGCTCACGTTGCATCGGAGAGAGCCATAGCGCAGGCGACGGCCATGAAAGATCAGCCGGAACTGGTCGAGTGTTTGATTGTGCATGGCGCAGTGCTTTCCATGCAGGCTCGCTTCGATGAGGCGCAACAAATTTTCGATTACGCCCTGAGCGGGGCTCGACGCATGCCGTTCCCACTGGGGGAAGCGCTGGCGTTGCAGGAAACCGGCATCATGATGCTGGCACGCGGGGACCGTGAGGCAGCGCACGCACGCTTCGAAATGTCGCACGCGCTGTTTGACGGCTTGGGTGCTCGACTCGAATCAGAGCGCGTTCTCCGCTTCATGGAGCAAGACGCGCCGGTGTAGCGAGTTTGGACGAGGGGCTAAGCCGCGGCACCTTCACTTTGAGCGTGAAGAGTTTCCACGACCTTCAAGACCATTCCGTTGGCCACCTCAATGCATCGGGCGAGTTCGAACGTAAGAACAAACGGAGCATGCTTCTCCGCCCAGGTCAGCGAATTCTGCGCGGCGGAAATCGATCGGCTCGCCTGCTGCATCTCCGGTGTATCGTTGCGTCCTCTCAGATGACCCTTAACTTCCCACGAGAGATCGTGCGCGACGGCGGCGAGACTCTTCTCCATCTTCAGCAACTCGCCGCGGTCCACCGCGCCCGCTACCAGCGTTTCCGCAATCCTCGTACACACTAATCGTCGTTCCGATGCTGTTTCTGCAACCATCTCTCTCCCTCTTTTCTTCCAATCCTTGCACTACCGTATACCCGCAAAATTAGCTGGAAATTAATCTGCCATATGGTATAAGGCATCGAACGAGCGACTCGATCTGCGCGTCCACGACGGTGATGCCGCGGCCGTGCTTGGCATGCCCGATCGGAACGATTTCGGCGCACTCCGAAGCGATAGGCACCATGTTTTGTGACAGTGTGCCGGAAGGAAGAATTGTGGGAGTTGAGGAACCAACAAGTGTACTTTCGAACGGTGCTTCAGGTCGCGCCGCTGTCAGCGCCGACCACGGCGCAGGCGTTCCCTGGCGCTCCATTGGCCCACATCGAGGTGGCCGCGTGGTCGCGGTTGCCGGTGATCCAGGGAACGCAACTGTGTTTTACCAAGGAGCGTGTGCCGGTGGCGTCTGGAAGACCATAGACGCGGGCACATATTGGGAGAACGTCTCCGACGGGTTCTTTCGCACCGCATCCGTCGGGGCGATCGCCGTGGCTCCTTCCGATCCCAACGTGATCTACGTGGGTACGGGAGAGTCGACCATTCGAGGGAATGTATCTCACGGTGATGGAGTCTATAAATCAACCGACGCCGGACAAACGTGGCAAAACGTCGGCCTCGTTAATACTCGTCACATCTCCAAGATCCGCATTCATCCAACCAATGCCGACCTACTGTATGTGGCGGCGCTCGGACACGCCTGGGGCCCGAACTCGGAACGGGGCGTCTACCGATCGAGTGATGGTGGGCGTAACTGGGAATCCATCCTGTTCGACTCCGACCGTGTAGGGGCAATAGATCTCTCGATGGACCCGACCAATCCTAGAATTCTGTACGCCGCGCTCTGGGAAGCACAGCGGTCGCCCTTCGCGCTGACCAGTGGTGGCCCAGGGAGTGGCCTCTACAAGTCGAGTGACGGGGGAGTCAACTGGAACAAGGTTTCGTCCCACCCGGGGTTCCCTGCCGGAGTCAAAGGTAAGATCGGCGTCGCGGTGTCGCCCGCGCGTCACAACCGAGTGTGGGCTCTGGTAGAGGCGCACGACGGAGCACTCCTCCGCTCTGACGATGGCGGCGGTACCTGGGAGCGTGTCTCTGAGGTGGGCGACCTCAGGCAGCGGGCCTGGTACTACATGCACGTGATTGCGGACCCGAATGACGCCGACACGGTGTGGGTCCTCAATCTGCAGTGCTGGAAATCGATCGACGGGGGCCGCACCTTCAGCGCCATACCGACTCCGCATGGCGACAATCACGATCTGTGGATTGATCCCAGGAATTCCAGCCGCATGATCGAGGGGAACGATGGTGGCGCCTGCGTCTCGGTGAATGGCGGAGAGTCGTGGTCGACTCTGTACAACCAGCCGACGGCGCAAATGTACCACGTGACAACCGATAGGCAACAACCGTACCGCATTTACGGTTCTCAGCAAGATAATTCCGCGATCGCCATTGCCGGCATGTCCAGGCGGGGCGCCATAACGCAACAAGACTGGTACGAGCCGGGAGGAGGAGAAAGTGGCTATATCGCGGTCGACGACCAGAATCCAAACATCGTCTACGGGGGTGGGATAGGAAGCGGAGAGTTCAACGGCCGCCTCCTACGGTACGACCACGCGACCGGACAAGAGCGTGACATTACCGTCTGGCCTGACGATCAGGGGATGGGAGATGGCGCCGATACGCTCAAATATCGCTTCCAGTGGACATTTCCTGTCTTTCTTTCGAGGCACGAGCCCAAGACCCTGTATGTGGCTGCGAACAAAGTGCTCAGATCTCGAGACGAGGGGACCAGTTGGGAAGAGATAAGTCCGGATCTGTCGCGGCAGGACCCTTCTACCCTCGGGGCCTCGGGAGGGCCTATCACAAAGGACAATACGGGCGCAGAGGTTTACGGGACCATCTTTTCGTTGACCGAGTCCGGCCACGAGCCCCGTGTGCTCTGGGCGGGCAGTGATGACGGGCTGGTGCACCTGACCCGCGACGGGGGAACAAGGTGGACCAATGTCACTCCCGACAATCTGCCGGATTGGTCCTTGATTACCTCGATCGAGGTATCTCCCCATAATCCCGCGGGTGCCTATCTGTGCGCGACGCGCTATAAACATGACGATCTCCGACCATTTCTCCTCAAGACCTCGGACTTTGGCCAGACATGGGACGTCATAATAGAGGGGATCCCGACCGATGATTTCACACGCGTCCTCCGGTCAGACCCGGCGTGCCCCGGTCTCCTTTTCGCCGGTACCGAGACGGGGTTGTACGTGTCGTTCGACGACGGACGACAGTGGGCACGGTTTCAGAGCAACTTGCCGGTCAGTCCTGTCCATGACCTGGTAGTGAAAGACGACGACCTCATCGTTGCCACGCATGGCAGGTCGTTCTGGGTGTTGGACGACATCTCTCCGCTGCGGAGGCTGGCGTCGGCCGATGTGGTCGATGCGGTACACCTCTTCGATCCCCGGCCGGCACGCAGAATCAAGACGTACGAGGGATGGGGCTATAAACCAGGTGGCGCGGTCAACTACCGTCACGTTGGAACTGTGGTTTCCGCCTATCGCAGCTCTACGCGACCAGATGGAACATTGGAAGAGCGCTGGCTGGACGCAGGTCAAAATCCGCCGATCGGGGTAATAGTGAATTACTTCCTGGCCGGGGACGCGCCGGAAGACGTCCGATTGATCTTTCGCGATGCCGGCGGCGTGGAGATCCGGCGCTTTTCGAGCGCAGACCCTGCCAAACCCCAGGACTCCAGCGGTCAGGACGGAGAGGGCATGCAATCCGGCGGAGAAGGGCTGGAAGGAGCGGCGTCGCCCGACCCGAACGACGAGCACCGAGAGCCGCGCGTGCCGGCTGAAGTCGGGCTCAATCGCTTCGTCTGGAACATGCGACACCCGGATGCGAGGCGATTGCCGGGTGATAAAAGCTTCGAGTCCGCACCTGCCCCGGTTGCCCTACCGGGGGCATACCAGGTGGATCTCGTTATCGGGGATCGAACCTGGTCAGCGTCCTTCGAAATCTTGCCCGACGCGCGAAGCTCGGCCACGTTGGATGAATTGACCGAGCAGTTTGATCTCGCCATCCGAATCCGCGATGTGCTCTCCAGCGTGCACGAAGCCGTCGACCAAATTCGCGCGATCGTGCGCCAAATCGACGCCTGGTCACCCATCTTGCAACGTCGCGAAGACGCTGCTGAAATCGTGGTCAGGAGTCGGGCAGTGAGAGATGCGCTGTCGAGAATCGAAGGCGAACTGGTACAACGGCAATCCCAGAGTCCCCTCAATCCGCCGTCCCGCTTGAATTTCAAGCTGGCCGCTTTATTGGAGGGAGTGCAAAATGCCGATGCAGCCCCGACTCAGGGGCAGGTCGGTGTATTCGAACACTTAAGGGATGTGGTGGCACAGCACTTGAACGAACTTCAGCACGTGCTGGATGGCGAGCTAAACGAGTTGAACCAAATGATTCGCTCCTCGAGGATCGACCCTATATCCACACGGATCTAAGTCCATGCCCCGACCCGGCGTCGAATCTGAACTCAGCTGCTCGGTGGAGAATCTTGGGGACAATCATGTGGAAAACTAGGCCACACTCTATTCGATTGGTGGAGGACGGGTTTACGCCGCAACTAAAAGTGAAATGCCGTGACTGCAGTCGGGCCGAGAGCCACGTGACATAACGATTCCCACCGTTCGGGATGCCCTCGGTCAGCCTGGACGCCGGAACCGATACGGGGTACTGTGACGGCGAGTGGTAGTCATTGCGGGTTGACGGTCAGTCCCGACAGTCAGTCCACCGGTACAGAAATCGCCTTCTCCTTTCCGTCCTGCCCGCGGGTGAAATACTCACCCGCGGGCAAGCCGCCTTTCAGGGCATGTAGTTACCGCTCAGAGACCGCTCTTGGCTCAACCTCACGATCTGCACGCGAGGACCGTGGTTCCGAGCATCGCACGTGAAGAGAAACAGCCCTTCGTCTCACCCAGACGAAGGGCTGCTCTTAGATCTCTCGTGAAAAGGGACTGTCTATCACACCAGGAAGAACGTGGCGTATGACTTCGCGGTTGTGTTCCTGTACCAGAGCTGAGCAGTCACTACTGCTTCGCTCGTGAACTTGCTCAGGCCGTTCCTCGGGATCGTGAAGCGGGTGGACCAGAAGCCATGACTATCGGTATTCGTGTAGTAGGCGAAGTACCTTCCGCTCGGGAATCGAACGGTCAGCCAGATGCCGTGCTGCACGTGCTTCTTGGCCTGGACCACCACGACTTCTTGCGTCCCGACACGGATGAAGTGGTACCACACCGACAGGTACGAAAAGCTTGCCCGGTACTTTTTGGGTGGCTTGGGGGTGGGTGTGGCTGTGGGTGGCACAGGCGTATTGGTCGCAGTGGCCGTAGCGGTTGCAGTGGCCGTAGCAGTTGCAGTTGCGGTTGCGGTCGCCGCGGGCTGCGGAGTGTTCGTGGCAGTAGCCGTCGGCGTTGATGTTGGCGCTACGGCCGTATTGGTCGCAGTGGCCGTGGCGGTCGCAGTGGCCGTCGGCGTGATGGTTGGCGTGGCCGTGGGAGCATTCGGGTTGGGTCCAATGGCTCCGGTCACCAACTGGCCAAGCCCGTTGAAGCTCCCTTGAATGCACACGTTGTTCTGCAACACCACTGGCTGCCCGCTGAAGTTCGCGCTGAGCGCGAGAGGAACAATCAGGCCTCCTATTGTCAGCGATCCGATTTGGGAAGATGTGGCCGCCGTGTAGGCGGTCACCTGTCCGCACAATGTGATTGTCTGTGTGTTGTTCGGGGTGAAAGTCGCCTGTGTGAGCTGGTTTCCCGCGTTCAACGTCCCGGACAGGCAGACGCTGGGACTACCGGTGCCGGTAAACGCGGACGGATTGATCGTGGCGGCAGCCACGATAGGATACGTCACGGTGACCGTCGGAGTGACGATGGTAACGGTACCGCTCGAGGTCGTACCGGGAGCAGTGTAATTTGAAATCGTGCCGCAGGCGCTGATCGGCGTTACCGGGGCGGCCACTCCGGAGTTCTGCGACACAGTCCCGACGGTCAACTGGCCCAGGGCGTTTAGTTGCCCGTTGATGCAGAGATTCTGGCCCACCGTAATCGCTGTCCCGCTGAAGTTGGGATTGAACCCAATTGGCATCGACGAAGGTCCTATGGAAATGAAGCCTGTTGCGTTAGCTCCAGCCGGGGTATAGGAGTTGACGTTGCCGCACACCACGACAGTCGAACTGTAATCGTCCGAAAACGTCCCGCTCACGATCTGCGCGGGCACCTGAGTGTTCAGTTGCCCTACGAAACAGACGTCTTTTCCCACTTCGCCGGAAGGTACCTGGACGCTATTCGTTGATGCCAGAGCGTAGCCGATGTTCAGGTTGTTAACCGTGAACGACAATCCGCTTTGCGTGGCAGACTGAAGTACTCCGCAGATATCAAGCGGTGTGGTCGTTTGAGCGGTCTGCGCCGCAGTCGGTGAAGGGCGCGCGATCTGCGGTACCACCGCGGCCGCAAATGCGAATGCCAGGAGCAAAAATACTGCCCCTGCTCTTTTTACTGAATGTCCGGTCAATCTACACCTCCGAAGCGAATTCCCCAATAAGATTTACGTCAGCGGAATGATCCGCCATGCCTGGCTTGCGCTGAACCGTCCCGGCGTTCACGCGAAGTTGGCTCGGCCGCCGCGGAACTATCACCGCAAGTCCCGTTCCACGCCCTACAGGATCGCGGCATTGTCAAACAAACGTCGGCGAAGCCGAGCAGATCGTTCATCGCATCCGTGTGTTAAACGGGTAACCCGGCCACTTTGTAACACGTGTCTGCGGATACTCGCCGGCACGAAAGAGGAGAAACTCAGGATCGATGGACACTGCCGCCACTTCAGAAGCGGGTTTTAGCAGGTACCGTCGGGGAATGTAGTGCGCGTGGACTACGGGTGCGGCACACGTCTTGCTTGACACTTGGCAACTGGCGGTACATGATGCCAGGGGCGGGGCGGAGACCAACATGGAAGTGGAGACACGATGATCAGCGCGCAACTGCGTGAAGACGAGGAAGACAAGCACGAAGTGACCGAGGCACTAACGTATCAAACTGCCCTGCGGGCAATCGGGGCGTGGTTAGATGTTCGTGGCACCGAGTTCGACGTTCGAATTCTTGAAACGACTGATGGATTCGTCGTGCAACGAGCGAATGCCGCGAGCGCCGGAGTGGAGTCGTCGCAGACGATCACCTTTGGCCAGGTTTGGCAAATGGCGGATGACAGGAAATACCGCAAGCGATCAAGAGAGAAAGAGGGCGGTTACCAGAACCTTCTCAGAGCCGTCGGATACGAGCTTGATGAGGCGGACGCGCACAGTATCCTGCTCGAGCAAATTGGCGACGAGTTGCTGCTGACGTATGTATATCCCCGCTATCAGGGTGGCTTCGCCGTGGTCAAACACTTCACCGTGATCGCGCCTGACGCTCGTCACGACTTGCTGCATGCGGCACAGGAGAGACGCAAACCGGGGAAAATCACGCTGGGCCTTATGAGACTTATCCCGGATGTTTGACCGACGCCTTTAGCCGGCGATTCGAGTGCCCAGCAACCGTCCTGTCTCGCCTACCACATAGTCGCGGAACGAGTCGATGGCCTCTCGATTCCACGTGAGGCCACCGGTCATCCGATGTCGTGGCGCCACAAGCCACCGCCCACGCTGCGCTTCGAGGGCCTGGCCCACAAGAATGCGATGTTGTCGGGGCATGTGGGCGAGCCCCCACACACCACCCTCTTCTTTGTTGAGCACGCCAGGGCCGTTTGAATCGAGCGCGGCGAGGATTCGGCAGCAATTGAGGATGCCGTACACCGGCGCATCAATCAAGCGGGTGCCATTCAAGATGTCGGCCAGGTTGTACAGCAATGAGTCGACGTAGGCGTCACGCGACACCTCCCCGATAACGGAATGAATGGGAGGACCTTCGAGCACCACTCCTCGCGCTCGCAAGACCCGGCAGTGGGCCGCGAGATCCCGATCAAAGAGTGCGCGGGAAAAGTCGCACTTGCCCGACTCGATTGCGGGGCGAAGCGCCGCACTGTAATGCACTTGATACGGCGTCGGGTGAACGAACGGTCGTAGATGCGTATTCCGAACAACGGACACTTCGATGTCCCCGTGGGTCGGACGTTGATCTGAAAGGTGCAGCAGGCCCTCGGTCCAGGTGACTTTCTGGTCGGGACCCACCTCGTCGTTTGTGATGCACAGGACATCCAGATCGCTCGAGTTTCGCCGGAACGACCCCATCGCAAGTGAACCATGAAGGTAGACCGCCACGAACTTTTTGGCGAGCATGGCCTTGCAGTCCGAGGCGACTCGCAAGAGGAAGTCATGGATGTCCGGATCGCAATTCGACCAATGCTGTGCCAGGCTCGTCTCCGACGTCACAACGTGTCCTCCGGTCCTCCCGTGCTCCACAGTTCAGGCATCACAGTGCAGTCGGCGCTACTTCGGTAGGAGTCTGCCTTCTTCCCCATACCAATAGAAGGTGGAACCCGCGTATACGCACACATGATTACCACCTCGATGCTTCACCTGGTACATGGCCATATCGGCGCGTGAAAAAACCTCGATGTCCCGGTCGTCCGGCGAAACTATAGCCATACCCAAACTTACAGTGATGCGATCAACCCCCGCCGAGGAGGGAAGCCGGTGAGTCTCGATCAAGATGCGTAGGCGCTCGGCGACTTGCTCAGCTTCTGCCATCGGGATTTCTGGTAGCAGGATGCAGAACTCTTCACCGCCGTAACGCGCGACGACATCTTCAGCGCGCACCACCTTTCGCACTAACGCTGCGAGATCCCTGAGTACAACGTCACCGGCATCGTGTCCATACGTATCATTCACGCGCTTGAATTTGTCGATGTCCAGCATGATTGCAACGAGCGTATGGTGATTTCGAGCAGACCGTGCTTTTTCCTCATTGAATCGCTCAAAAAGGTACCGACGGTTGTAGAGCTGAGTAAGCTCATCAGTGACAGCTTCGGCACGGAGTTCGTCGTAGAGGTGGGCTCGGTCGAACGCTATCGCAGCCTGGCCGGCGATAATCTGGAGCAAGCGCAGCGAGTTCTCGTCGAATTGGTTGATCCCAAGCTTCGAGAGCGTGATGACGCCCTGTACCTTTCCTGCGTACAAAAGAGGCGCACCGATCATCGATTCCTCACGGACGATCGTCCCAGGAATATATGACGCTCGCGGATCATTGAGCATGTTGGGTATCAACTCAGCTTCTCCGTGCTCTGCGATCCACCCTGTGATGCCCTGTCCCACTTCGACTCGCATCCCGGCGGGGTCGAAGTCGGCGAGAGAAATGGGCACGAGCACCTTTTCCGCCGGATCGAGGACGAACAATCGACACGAATGGTAATCAATGAGTCCGGCAAGTTCACGATTAATGAGGCTTGCTATCGATGCGATATCGTGCAGCGGAGTCAGCCGTTGTACGATGTTTTGAATCGCTTGCAACTCGAAGACGCGGTCCTGTTGATTGGAAAATAGTCTCGCGTTCTCAATCGCAATCGCCGCCTGACTGGCAAAAAGTGTCAAGAGATCGAGTTCATTGTCCGAGAATGCGTCCGCCTCTTCGCGCTCGACATCCAACACGCCCACCACACTGTCTCCTCGTTTCAGCGGCACGGCCATTTCCGACAAGGAACCGTGCAAGCCGTGCGACACGTATCCATCGAAGTCGCGAATGTCGGGCACATTGAGAGGCGTTCCGTCTCGGTACACGCTCCCGGTGATGCCCTTACCCACCGGTATCTGGACCTTCGCTCGCAGCTCCTCAACTTGACGCGTGTCGCTCTCCGGGCTCCGGGCCGCGACCAGATCAAGATTTCTGCCGGATCGATCCGGGAGCAGGATTGCCGCGAAATCGTACGGCAAAACGTCCCGTATCCCCACCAGGATTGAATCAAGCACGGTCTGCACATGCAAGGAACCACTTACCATTTGCGCCACATGGAGCAATGCCTGCATCTGGCGAACTGCCCCCTGACTCTGAGCGTAAAGTCGAGCATTCTCGATCGCCACGGCAGCTTGCGCTGCAATGACCGACAGGGTGCCTACGTCGTCTTCCGTGTATGCATTCGCCCGTGGACTCTGTACCGAAAGCGCACCGATTGTCCTGCTCCCCGTATTGAGTGGCACGAAGATCAGAGCTTCGCTTTCGGAATCGCCCAGAAATATTTCGGGCAATGCGTTCGACCGCGCGTATTCCTGGTATTCATTGTCGTTGTAGAACAGCAACGGCTTTCCCGCCTCGATGACGAGCGTCGTCACCGTGGCGCCGCGCGGCAATTGCTGATTGACCTTGAGGTCACCATGATCACGCATGTATGGCAGCTGGAGCGTGTCCCGCTCCGATTTTCGCAGCGCGATGAAAAACAGGCTCGTGTCCATCACCCTGCTCACTTG
>DAINCT010000006.1:0-22395 GCA_036732245.1 Chloroflexota bacterium
GCATCATATCGTAAACGGGCATGAACGAGACCATGCCCTTAGTTCACTACTCGAGCCCATGTGGCGCTCCGGATCAGCGTGCTGGGCCGGCGCGTTTCACCAATCCGAGAACGTCGTCGGCATATTCTTCGAGGCTGCGGGAAGGCATACCTTCTATGCGTCCGAGCTCGCTCCGGGTAGAAGGCCGGCGCGCGACGATCTCGTACAGGACCAGATTGTACATGACGACGTACGCTGGAACACCACGGGCTTGCGCCGCCTCGCGCCTCCAGG
This sequence comes from Chloroflexota bacterium, assembly GCA_036732245.1. Lineage (GTDB taxonomy): Bacteria > Chloroflexota > UBA5177 > UBA5177 > UBA5177 > JANWJD01. Next base: position 274 of record DAINCT010000006.1, read on the forward strand.
CGCGCAATTCGTCAAACAGCGCTTGATCAAGTGGATCGAGTCTCGGATCAGCCGCACTTCCGTGCGCGTTTTGCTTACCGCGCGCAGTTCCACGAGCGGCTCCGACCGGCCGTGGATGCGGTGCGTCGAATTCTGGAAGATCATCTCGACTGCCGGTGCGGAGCAACGAGAACTGAGCGCCATCCGGTGCCGGATATGGAACGAGATGACCCCCAGTGATAAGCGTGTCGATCCATCGAGCGATGGTTGCCTGCTGCACGGTGGACAGCGCACCGAAACCGCGATTCCCCTGCGCGGAGGCCGGCGCGTCCACTGTGCCCTTCAGTGTCTTGGCGAGACCTGTTTTCCCTAAAGGCCATCGCACGGATTCGACCACATCGAGGATCGACCCCGCGATGTTCGCGGGCAACGGCTTCGAACCGCGAGTGACGTGGCCCGTCGACTTCCGGGGGGCGCATACATCGCACATGCCACACGGAACATTCACAGTCTCTCCGAAGTGCTCCGCCACCTGGAGATGCCGGCACCGTCTGTCTTCGGCGAATGCGATCATTCGTTGTGCTCGCGACTCTGCGCCTGTGGCGTATGCCTGCAGCAAACCGTCGATGCGCTGAGGGGCATCAGCGGGCGCCCGCATTAGCTCAACGCGCATGGTGCGCCCCGCGTCGTAATCACGGCGCACCAATCCAGCGCGGTCCAGCATTCCGACCAGCACACGAGAATCGGTGCTTTCGGGCAAATCTGCCGCCCGCCCGAGTTCTTCCGGATTGATCTCCACATACCCGTCTTCCACACGCGAGGCCAGCTCGCGATAAACAGCTCTGAGATCATCCACGGTTGGAAGATCAGACCGGGCGAAGCGGAGCAGACTGCTCCCATCGGCTGCGCCGGCCAGTAATGTGCACGTGCTGAGCTGTCCATCTCGCCCGGCGCGACCGATGCGCTGGACGTAATCCTCGATGGAACTGGGATAGTCGAACAGGAGCACCCAGCGGATATCCGCCTTGTCGATACCCATGCCGAAGGCTGTCGTGGCCACGATCACTCGAGTCCGACCGTGCAAGAAACTCTCCTGCACACGCTTGCGTTCGTCCGGGGGAAGGCCCGCATGGTAATGCAATGCATCGACCCGTGCCCGGCGCAAAAGGCCGGCAATCTGCTCGCACTTCTGGCGCGAACGGGCGTAAATGATACCGGCGCCTACTGTCTGCTGAGCGATTGTCAATGCGGTCCGTAATCGTTCATCGGTCGAGTCGACGTGAACCACCTCGTACCGCAGGTTGGGGCGGACTACGCCGGTGCGAACGACGTCGCACTCGCGTCCAAGCGAGGCGGCAATGTCTGCTTCCGTCACGCGCGTTGCAGTTGCAGTCATACCAAGAATTACCGGGTTAGCCAGCGCTTCCAAAGCCTTCCGGATAAACATGTAATCGGGCCGAAAATCGTGTCCCCACATGCTGACGCAGTGCACTTCGTCGATCACGACCAGACCGATGCCGGCCGTCTGCAAGGCGCTCACGAAGTTTCGCTGGCGTAAGCGTTCCGGTGCCGCATACATGAGCCGGTACCTGCCGGTCGCCATCTCGCTCAAACGGCGGGATGTTTCAGCCGGCTCGAGCGACGAATTGATGACACACGTTTGCCGGCCGATCTCGTCGGGAAGGTTGTCGACCTGATCCTTCATGAGTGCGATGAGGGGAGAAAGGACCAAAGTCGGGGAGGGCCGCAGCATGGCGGCCAGTTGGTAGCACAGCGATTTGCCGGCTCCGGTCGGCATAAAGGCAAGCGTATCGCGACCGGCAACGGCCTTGCGCACGATTTCTTCTTGACCGGAACGGAAGTGGCTGAAACCGAAATATCGGTGGAGCGCGTCGCTCAGATCCTCAGACCTTACGTCTCCAGGACCGGAGCTAAGCAACCGCGCCCTGCATGGCGAAGGCGCTCACCTTCTCGATGCGTACCGACACGATCTGTCCCAGCAAATCCTCGTCGGCACGGGGTAGAAAGACCAGGCGATTCTGACGGGTTCGACCACGCCACTGAGGCAGGTCTTTGCGCTCGGACTGCGCGCTGTCGATCAGCACCTCGGTTACCTGGTGCTTCAGCGTTTGGTGCTGTTCCATGGATATCCGCTGTTGTAGCGCGTCGAGTCGTTGCAGACGTTCCTTCTTCACGTCCTTGGGAACATCATCTTCCCAGCGGTAGGCGAGCGTACCGGGTCGGGGCGAGTATGCCGCCACATACACGGTGGAAAAGCGCACCTCCTCCAGCAGGGAGAGCGTCTCGGCATACTGATCTTCGGTTTCTCCTGGAAAGCCGACGATGATGTCGGTCGATAACGCGAGAGTGGGAGCGGCTTGTCGAATGCGGCGCGCAAGGTCGAGATAATCTTCGCGGGTGTAGCCGCGTCGCATGTTTTCCAGCACGGCATTACTGCCGGATTGAACGGGCAGATGGATGTGTTCACACACCTTGTCCAATCCGGCGACGGTCTCGATGAGCTTGTCACTCATGTCCTTCGGATACGACGTGAGGAAACGCAGCCGGACGAGGTCGGGGATATCGTTGATCAATCGCAGGAGATCGGCCAGATCAGTGCCATCTTTGAAGTCCCGACCGTACGCGTTGACGCGCTGGCCCACAAGCGTGACCTCCTTGACGCCCCGCTTCACCAGGCTCCCGCACTCCTCGACAATGTCGAAGACCGGTCGACTCTTCTCGCGTCCGCGGCGATACGGAACAATGCAATAGGTACAAAACTTGTCGCAGCCGTTACTGATCGGGACGTACGCACACGGGCCCTGTTCGTCGGTGTCACCGGTTTGCTCCTGCCAGCAGGCCATCACGCCGGGATCGGACGGCACGGGCCAGACCTTGTCGAGTGCCTCCGTGAACTGATCGAGACGCGTAGGCTGGAAATAGATATCTGCGCCTTTGAAGCGCTTACGGGTGGCCTCGAAGTCCGGCGAGACGGAACAGCCCGTGAGGACCAGCAGCGTCTCCGGTCGATCCTGTTTGAGTTGCTGGAGATTGCCGAGTTTGCCGCTCACCCGCCGCTCGGCGCTCTCGCGCACCGCGCATGAATTGAGGACCACGATATCGGCGTCTTCCTCGCGCTCCGCCGGGAGGTAGCCACGCGCGCGCATAGTCTCGGCGACCCGATCGCTGTCGACCTTATTCATCTGACAGCCGACGGTCCAGATCCAATAACGCTTGGTATCTACCGTGCTCGCCATGCCACCTTGCTTCCCGAATTGGTGCGCCATTCTATCGCACCTCCTCGGTGGGAAGGAGTCGTCCTCGAATGGGCGCCGAGGCGATTCCATACACTGAGTTGACCCGGTATACGCGATCGACACCTTACGGGCGGCGGTGGCTCGGGCACTTATTGCGGACTCATCGAATTCTTCTATAGGGCGGACAATTTGGAAGCGCCATCGCATATTGCCATCGTCGGTGGCGGCATTTCCGGCCTTTCCGCCGCACATTATCTGGCGCGCTACCGGCCTGAGCTTGACGTCACTGTGCTCGAAAAGGATCGCCGACTGGGCGGCAAGGTCGTCACAGAACGAATCAACGGATTCGTCGTGGAGGGAGGACCCGATTCTTTCCTGTCCTCCAAACCGCGTGGCGTGGGACTGGCGACGGAACTCGGTCTCGAAGCACGACTGCAGGGTACAGACGAGTCGAAGCGGCGAACGTGGGTGATGTCGGAAGGCACGCTGCACCGCCTGCCCGAGGGCCTGAGCGGGCTGGTGCCCTCTCGTCTCGAGCCTCTCCTGGAGTCGGATCTTTTTTCGCCGGCCGGCAAGGAACGGCTTATGCAGGAGCCGCTTATCGCAGTGCGGCACGGAGATGATGACGAATCGTTGGCGTCGTTCATCGGCCGACGTTTTGGACGCGAGGTGTACGATCGCATGATCGAACCGCTCATGGCGGGAATCTACGCCGGAGACGGGGAGCAGCTGAGTTTGGCCGCTACCTTTCCTCAGCTCAGGCAACTCGAACTGAAGTACGGCAGTCTGATGACCGGTATGCTCGCCGCAGGTTCCTCGGCGAGCACGCAGCCCGCTCGACCGGCGTTTCTCACGCCCGTGGGAGGTACTGGTGAGTTGATAGAAGCGCTATCGCTCAGCATTCCAGAGGGGCGTATCCGCACTCGCGCCGGCGTGCGGAGTGTGAGGGAGTCAGACGCCGGATTCGTCCTCCTACTGGAAGACGATTCGCGGCTACTCGCCGACGCCGTCATCCTGGCAACGCCGGCAGATGTAGCGGGAAAACTGGTAGCCGAACTGGATGGAACAATAGCGGAAGCGCTTGGATCGATTCCACATGTCTCCAGCGCGACGGTGTCTCTTGCGTACCCGTCGGCGCATGTCCCCAAAGCACTCGAAGGATACGGCTACGTCGTACCTCGCCAGGAAGGTAGACCCGTACTGGCCGGCACCTGGTCGTCGACAAAATTTCGCCACCGAGCACCGGAAAATTGGACCCTGGTGCGGCTGTTCATCGGGCGCTCCGGCATGGAGGATGCGATCGAAGGTACGGACTCAGATCTGATCGAGATCGCGCGTGAGGAAGTGGCACAGGTCCTGGAGTGTCGGGAGGCGCCAATTTTGCAGCGCGTCTTTCGGTGGGTCCGTGGGATGCCTCAATACACGATGGGTCACCTCGACCGACTCGCGCGCGTGCATGAGCACTTGGCTGATCACCCGGGACTGTTCGTGGCCGGTAACTTTCTGCAGGGTGTCGGCCTGCCGGACTGCATCGCCACCGGAGAACGGGCGGCGGAGGCCGCTTCGGTACACGCTCGTTCGATTGGGTTCGAGCCATCGGGTCAGAGTGGCGACAGGCGATAATAGGATCGGCGCGCACCTCGGAGGCGGAGGGGACATGGAGCAACCGCACACTCCCGAACCACACGTCTTGAGAAACCGACGAGTCTGGGATCGGTGGGCCGACGAGTACGCCGCGGCAGGAGAACGCAACTGGCGGAGCGAGCCTAGCTGGGGAATCTGGAATATTGCCGATGCCGATGTCCAGATCTTCCCTGACGTCGCGGGGCTCGACGTCATCGAGCTCGGATGCGGCACAGCGTACATTTCCTCTTGGTTGGCACGACGCGGAGCGCGCGTGACCGGAATCGACAACTCCACTCGTCAATTGGCCACGGCCCGTCGTCTACAGGACGAGCACAACCTACATTTTCCGCTGATCCACGGAGATGCGGAGCAGGTTCCGCTGCTCGACTCGTCGTTCGATCTGGCAATCAGCGAGTACGGTGCCAGCATCTGGTGTGATCCTTATCGCTGGATTCCGGAAGCGGCGCGGCTCCTGCGTCCAGGGGGACAACTGATCTTTCTCGTGAACGGCTGTCTGTTGATGATGTGCGTTCCGGACGACGAGAATCTGCCGGCCGAGCCGGCGTTGTTACGCGATTACTTCGGCATGCATCGGTTCGAGTGGCCGGATGATGATGAATCGGTGGAGTTTCACCTCGGATACGGCGATTGGATCCGACTCTTGAGAAGCAATGGGTTCGAAGTGGAAAATTTGGTGGAACTGCGGCCCGGGCCGGAGGCGTCCACCAGATATCCCTATGTCACGCTCGAGTGGGCCAGACGCTGGCCGTCGGAGGAGGTCTGGATCGCGCGCAAGCGCGGCTGACGTTCGTACAGCCCCGGTCGGAGTAAGGAGAACTGCCTCATGGCGCGCGACCGCCGAGTGCATCCAGAGTCCGAGATTCCATGGTGGGGCTACCTGGTCGTGGTGGTGGCAATTGCGATCGTGGTCGTCATCGGCGTGCTCGTCTGGCGCGTGATAGCTCTTGCACCGCCCCTGTATCCGGGGCGCACCCTCTAACGGATTGACAAAGGAGAAGCCCCCAGGGAATCCCTGAGGGCGGCGGCAATCTGGCGGGCCCGACCGGATTCGAACCGGCGGTCTCCACCTTGACAGGGTGGCGTGTTAGGCCGACTACACCACGAGCCCAGGTTGCACATCTAGTCTATCAAGGCAGCCGAAAGATCGTCAACGTACTACAGGGTCACAGCAAAAAATTCAGTCTTGACCGCCTTGCTCCTGCCGTCTATAGTAGAACACACGACCTATAGAACGTGCGTACTATTTGGCAAGGAGTCTCCTATGGAATGCGCCCGCACCGGCAACGTCGACACATACACCCGCTACCGCATGGTGGCCGTTGCGGCACTACATCATGCTCGGGAACGGGCGGAAATCGAAACCGCAGCCCTGGTTCTGATGCTGTCCGCTTTCTGGGGATATGTGTTCTATGTCGTGCTGCGCACGATCGTCTGAGACTGTCCGCCGCGAGCACGCGAATGAAGAACTATACCGGCCCATCGTCATGCGGCGTGCGCGAAATCCCGAACCGACTACCGCCGGCGTCCTCGGACCTCGCGGGCGAGGTTGTTGAGCACGAACATGACGTTGGCAGGACGCTCGGCCATACGGCGCATCAAATATGGATACCAATGTGGCCCGTAGGGGACGTAGATCCGCACGTTGTGGCCGGCTCGCACCAGCTGTGACTGCAAGTCTCGGCGGATCCCGTACAACATCTGGAATTCGAAAGCCGAATTAGGGATATCGTGGGAGCGGGCAAACGATTGCGCGGCTTCAACCATACGCGGATCGTGCGTTGCAATCGCGGGGTATGTCCCGTGGGCCAGCAGCAACTCGCTGAGGCGCACGAAATTGGAGTCGACATCTTCTTTCCGCTGAAAAGCAACGGCGGGAGGTTCCAGGTACGCCCCTTTGACGAGACGCACGCGGGCGCCTGCCTTAACCACCTGTTCTAAATCAGAAGCGCTGCGGTACAGGCAAGCCTGAATTACAACTCCGACGTTGCGGTGGGTGGAGAAGAGTTCGGCAAAGATCTCCAGCGTTCGATCTACATACTCGGAACTCTCCATGTCGATACGCACAAAGTTCTCGTACTGCGCGGCCGCCTGCACGACGCGGGTCAGGTTTTCGGACGCAAAGCCGGGATCGATGTCGAGCCCTAGCTGCGTGAGCTTGACGGAAGCGTTGCACCGGACTCCCGTTTCCTGGATTGCCTGGAAGCTCCGGATGGCGTCGTCCGCGGCCGTCACTGCTTCATGTCGACCAGTCACGTTTTCGCCTAAGTGATCGAGAGTTGCGGTCATGCCCTGAGCGTTGATGTCGGCGACCGTCGAGAGCGCCTCTTCCAGAGTCTCGCCGGCCACGAACCGCCTGGCTACCGACTGAGCCATTGGATTGGTGGTCGCGATGGAACGAAGCTGAGGCTGCTGCGACAGGCGGAAGAGCGTCTGTCGAATCACCATGCCCGCTCGCCCTGTGCGGACCCACGGTCTCCGCCGAAATGCCCGTCCATTAATCCGGCTACGCAACCTGCGAACCGCCGGTTGAGGAGGGTCCCGCTGCTGTGCATACTGCATGGTATAGTCCGGCGAAGGGTATGAGCGAGAGCTATATGGAGCGGGCGATCGAACTGGCCCGCGCGGTTGAGGGACGCACCAGTCCGAACCCTCCGGTGGGCGCCGTTCTCGTGCAGGACGGAGAGGTGGTGGGAGAGGGAAACACGCAGCCGCCTGGTGGACCGCACGCGGAAATCGTGGCACTTGAAGCCGCGGGTGAACGAGCTCGGAATTCGACCCTATACGTCACGCTGGAACCGTGTTCGCACTGGGGCAGGACACCTCCGTGCGCCGATGCACTGGTCCGCGCCGGAGTCTCATCGGTTCATGCCGCGCTGCTCGACCCAAATCCGCTAGTGCGCGGCCAAGGAGTGCAGCGCTTGAGAGCGAATGGAGTCGAGGTAATAGTTGGAGAGAACTCGGCCGAAGCCTCGGAATTGATCGCCGCGCATGCTCGGTACAGCGTCTCTGGGAAGCCGTTGGTCACTCTGTTTTTGTCCGGCCCTGCCACGGTGCTTTCTCGATTCATCGGCACTGCCGACGCATTGCTCAGTGACGCAGGTTCACCCGAGCCTAGCCTATTACAGGCGATTCGAATCGCCGGTCGAACTCCACAGCGTCGCGTGGTGAAAGTGGGAAGCGAGTCGGCTGTCGTCTCCGAGATGCGTCCCAATCCCGTGCGTACGTCGCCAGATCGGCGGCGCACGCTCCCCGCGACCGTGTGGGACTGGACTGAATTATTGGTGGAGTTGGCCCGACGAGAGACGACCTCAGTGTTAATTCCGGGACCCGGCGAGGTGGCGCAGGCCATGATGAAGTATGGACTGGTGGACCGAATCGTTTCGTCGAGACGGAGTCACGTTCCACGAGAATTCGGCGCGCCGCGTCCTGGAGCCATGGGCGAATCGTACTTTGTGGCTAACCGGGAAGATGATGCGCCTTGATCGACAGTTAGCAGAGCGATATGCGGGGGCCTGGGGTCGGGCCCAATCGTTGATGAAGAAGTGAGGGAACTGTGTTCACAGGCATCGTAGAAGAGGTCGGGACAGTCCGATCGCTTGATATCGAGAGTCCACAGGATGGGCTGACGATACGGGCACGACGAGTGTTATCGGACGCCAAATTGGGAGACAGCATTGCGGTGAACGGTACGTGTCTGACGGTCACGAGGCTGACGGATGACCAATTCACCGTGGGGGTGATGCCGGAGACGTTGCGGCGCACCAACCTGGGCAGTCTTCACGCGGGCGACGTCGTAAATCTCGAGCGACCGCTTCAACCTGAGTCACGGTTGGGGGGCCACTTCGTCCAGGGGCACATCGACGGCACCGGGGTCGTCGCGGCAGTCACGCAAGATGGGTCGGCACTTGCGGTCAGAGTCACCACCTCGCCTGACATTCTCAAGTACGTGGTGGAAAAAGGATTTATCGCGATCGACGGGGTGAGCCTCACGGTGACGAGTGTCGACGACTCCGGCTTCGGCATCGGACTCATATCTTACACGCAGGAAAACATCGCGGAAGGGTTGAAAATCGTTGGACAGGAAGTGAATCTCGAAGTAGACGTGTTGGCAAAATACGTCGAAAAGCTGGTGATACACTGACGGTAAGGACTCTATATGCCACTTTGCACCGTTAGTGAAGCAGTCGACGATATCCGGCGTGGCTCGTTTGTCATCGTGGTCGATGACGAAGATCGCGAGAATGAAGGCGATCTCGTTATGGCGGCCGAGTTGGTGACTCCCGAGGCCATCAACTTTATGGCCCGCGAAGCGCGCGGTCTGATCTGTGTGCCGCTGACTGCGAAACGTTTGGACGAACTCGGGCTGCCACAGATGGTGGTGGAAAATACGACTCCGCACGGGACGGCGTTTACAATTTCGGTCGAAGCGCGCGGGCGGGTTACGACCGGCATCTCGGCGTTCGATCGGGCGGCCACTATTCGTGCGCTGGTCGATCCGACCACCGGTCCCGAAGATCTGCTGCGACCGGGACACACATTTCCCTTGCGAGCGCGCGAAGGGGGAGTTTTGCGACGCGCAGGACAGACGGAGGCGGCCGTCGACCTGGCCCGCCTCGCCGGTCTCCCGCCGGCCGGGGTCATTTGCGAGATCATGTCGGAAGACGGGACGATGGCACGCATGCCCGAGCTCGAAGTGTTCGCCAGCAAGCACGATCTCAAGATCCTGAGCGTGGCGCAGCTCATCACGTACCTCCGACAGCATGAGCGACTGGTGCGAAGAGTGACGGATGCCGTGCAATTGCCCACCGAGTTCGGGACTTTCGACGTGATCGGGTACGAAGACACGACGTCAGGCGAACAGCATATGGCAATTATCAAAGGAACCTTCGACCCGGAAGTGCCGACTCTAGTGCGGGTGCATTCCGAGTGCCTCACCGGTGACGTCTTTGGGTCGCAGCGCTGCGATTGTGGCGAGCAATTGGCACGTGCCCTGCGGATGATCGACCGAGAAGGCGGAGCCGTGGTTTACATGCGCCAGCAAGAGGGCCGAGGAATTGGCCTCCACAATAAGCTAAGAGCGTACAAGTTGCAGGATGAAGGACTCGACACGGTAGAGGCCAATACGCGACTTGGTTTCCCGCCAGACATGCGAGATTTTGGCGTCGGCGCTGAGATTCTTTACGACCTCGGGCTGCGAAAAATTCGCTTCCTGACCAACAACCCGGACAAGGCACGGGGTATCTTCGGGCAGAGTCGAGGTGCTGAGCGCGGGCTCGAACTGACAGAGACGGTACCTCTCACTGTTCCGCCGAATGAGCACAATGAACGATATCTGGAGACCAAGCGCGCGAAAATGGGTCACGTCCTGGAGTTCCGGGAGCGATCCACTCCGTGACGACGTACGAAGGAAAGGTGACGGGCGCGGGCCTGCGCATCGCCATCGTCGTCAGCCGGTTTAACGGAACGATCAGCGAGCGGCTCCTCGCCGGGGCGCTGGACGGTTTGCGGCGTCATGACGTGGCAGACGACGCAGTCGATGTGGCCTGGGTCCCGGGCGCCTTCGAGCTTCCATTAGTAGCCAAGCGCCTGGCGTGCTCGAGCCGGTATGACGCGGTCGTCTGTCTGGGTGCCGTGATCCGAGGCTCGACCCCGCATTTTGAGTACGTGGCGGGCCATGCTGCCGGGGGAGTCGCGCGGGCGAGTCTCGAGAGCGGTCTACCGGTGATTTTCGGTGTTTTGACGACCGAGACGATCGAACAGGCAATCGAACGTTCGGGGACCAAAGCCGGCAATAAAGGGTACGATGCGGTGGTCTCCGCGATCGAGATGGCGAATCTCTTGCTGCTGTTGCCGGGTGCAGGCTAGGGCAGCCGCGTCCCGACTCGCCGACGTATACGGAACTGGGTTTCGGGGCACACCAGTGTTGAGTGTCACCGGAAGCCAACCGATCCGGCCCTCGTACTTGTCCGATAGCAGTGGAGCTTCTCCGGAATAAAGTTTGCGACGCTAAATGCCGTCGCGCAATAGAGGAGGAATGTGTATGGCAGCGGACGCCGCCTTGACAGCCGGCGCGAACGATGCGGAAACGCGCAGGCGAGTAGTCATCACGGGAATGGGTTGTCTCAGTCCACTGGGAAATGATGTCGACACTACCTGGCAGGGAATTCGCGAGGGCCGGTCGGGCATCGGTCCCGTGACTCGTTTCGATGCCTCGCGCCTGCCCACACATTTCGCAGGCGAAGTGAAGGACTTTGATCCGACGACCGTGATCGATCGCAAAACAGCCAAGCGCATGGATCGCTTTCAGCACTATGCGCTGGCCGCCTCGATCGAAGCGTTGGCCAGGTCCGGCCTCGAGATCACTCCCGCAAACGCCGAACGGATAGGTGTGGTCATTGGATCAGGTATCGGAGGCATCGAGTCTCTCACGGAGCAGATGGACGTGCTGAGGGACAAGGGACCGAGTCGCGTGAGTCCGTTTCTGATCACAATGATGGTGATCGATCTGGCACCCGGGTTCGTATCGATCGTGCTTGGCGCCAAGGGCCCGAATTACGCCACCGTATCGGCGTGTGCCACAGGCGCCCACGCAATCGGCGAGGCGTCGTCCATCATTCGTCGCGGCCAGGCGGACGCAATGATCGCGGGCGGCACGGAAGCCGGCGTGGTCGAGGTCGGAATGGCAAGCTTCTGCAACATGCGAGCCCTGTCTCGACGCAATGACGCACCGCAGCAGGCAAGCAGGCCATTTGATGCCGAACGCGACGGCTTCGTGATCGCCGAGGGCGCCGGCGTTGTCATATTAGAGGAGCTGGAGCACGCACGCCGGCGCAACGCACCCATCCTGGCTGAGCTCGTGGGTTATGGTCAAACCGCGGATGCACATCACATGACGGAGCCGGCGCCGGAGGGCGAGGGAGCGGCTCGGGCCATGGCCATGGCACTGGCAAATGCCGGGCTGAGGCCCGACCAGATCCAGTACATCAATGCGCATGCCACGTCCACCCAGGTCGGAGACGGGCGGGAAACCGAAGCGATCAAAAGCGTCTTTGGCGAGCACGCCTACAAACTGGCGGTGAGTTCGACTAAATCGATGACAGGGCACCTGGTGGGCGCCGCTGGTGGCCTCGAGTCGATTATCTGCGTCAAAGCCCTATGCGAAGGCTTTTTGCCGCCTACCATCAACCTCGAACACCCGGATCCCGAGTGCGACCTCGATTACGTACCAAACGAGGGTCGGGATGCCCCGTTGCACGCCGTGATGAACAACGGTTACGGCTTTGGCGGCCACAACGTCAGTCTCGTGTTTCAGTCCGTGCGGGATGGCATCCACCGATAGTTAGAGGCCGTTATACCTTGAAGAGTCGGTAAAGCCGAGGAAATAACTACGAGGCGCGGGTCAAAACCCGCGCCTCGTACCTATCCTTGATTGAACGTACTACCCGACGTAGCTTCCCAGCACGTACCCCGTCTGTCCCGACGGTAGCCGAACCAGGGTCCAGCCGCCACGATGGCCGAGTACGGTCACGTGCGTTCCGGACGCGGCGGTTCCGACGACCGGGGCCTTTATCCCGGGGGCGGAGTGAACGCGTACGCCCGTAGTCACGACGGCACCTCGACTTTTCGCGACCGCCGGTTTGTAGGATTTATGCGTGTAGGTCACCTGCTTGTAGGTAGGTCCAGCCGTCGAAGGAGTTTTAGATCCTCGGGCGACCGCACCGCTGATCCAGCCGGTGTTTCCGTTCGCTAACCGCACATGCAGCCAGCCATTCGCACTCCCGATGACCCGATACGAGTTGCCCGGCACGAGGGTCGTAGCAACTGAGTTCTTGAGTCCAGGACCGGTTCGCACGTTCATGGCCACGGTAGCCGTCGAGCCGCCCGCGATGGTCTTTGGTGAGGTAGTGACAGATGGAGAGACAACCTTGACCACCGACTTCTTTACCGGCGCGTAGGCGGCACTCACCCAGCCCACGCTACCGTCACTCAGTCGCACCTTGACCCATCCGCTACTTTTCGCTACGACGGTCATGTGCTGTCCCTTTTGGACCGCATTCACGACGGGAGCGGAGGTGGAAGGGCCTGAGTGCACTCGAAGTCCACTCACTCTGGACGTCACGGTCGCCGTGTGATGGACGACCGTTGGCGCGACCGCGCGGTTCGGTGCCGTCGGATTTCCGATAGTCGGTTGTACGGTGGAGGAAGTCACACTCGTGGTCGACGTACCGCTCATGCCGAGCCCGGCTGAAACGACCCAACCGATCGCGCCGTTTGACAGCTGAACCTTATACCACCCGTTTTTGTGGCTCAGCACCGTCACGCTGCTACCCTGCTGAACGACCGTTTGCACCGCACTGTTCTTGGACGGCGTGGTGCGAACATTCAGTAGAGGAACGGAGACCAGCGCCGTGGGTCCGTTTACCAATGACTTCGTCACGGCCGTCGTGGGATTTGTACTCACGCCGCCGTTCGCGGTTGGAGCAGTGGGAAGGGCCGGAATTGCACCGACCACTGCGCCGCCCCAGGGTCGATTCGCCCCGAGGTACTTGCTAATCCAGTAATTCCCGTCTTTGGAGTCGTTGTTGAAGGACGAGATTCGGACGCCGTAGCCGTAGTACTCGGCATGCACGAACCTGCCGCCGCCCAGATAGATCGCGGCGTGGGAGAGACCAGCCCATATCGTGTTCTGGAAGTACAGAATGTCACCCGCTTGCAGATCCGAGAACGGAACCTGTGGCGCGTATGCCAGTGCACTTGCAAGATCGCCCGGGAGCGGGATGCCGTTTGATCGATAGACATAAGAAACGAGCCCGATGCAACTGAATCCAGTGCTCGGGCTGTTACCGGTAGCGGTGTAAGGAAATCCCAGATATTTCAGGGCCGTCGCCACGATTGCCGCTCCAGAGACGGAGTTAGAGCTACGTGCGGTGGCGCTGGTCTGGGTGGTATAGGTGGGGGTGGAGCTGACGGCACGGGATGCGCCGTTTCCAGAATTCGAGCTATATGAACTCGAAGTAGTCGTTCCGTGGCTCGGTGTGGCGGCTAACGCGTCTGCCACCGGGACTGCTCCCAATCCAGTGCTAACGACTAGGCTGAGAGCCAGGAGCGGCTTCCTCATCCGCGACCTCCAGGTTTTTTGGTCGCACTGATGCCCATGGTCAGCCACACCATGGGTACGGCATGGGCTCAGCACGCAAAACGCAAAGACAACTTAACAGGATTCCCCTGGACTGTCAAACCGTACTCCGTCTCGACGACATTGTCACCCGCTCTTGACAGGCGAGCCACGAGGCATACTGAGTCCGCCTTTCCGCCACTTGAACCGTTGTCGCGATTCCTCCGTTCCAGGCGAGCTGCATCGTTTCGGAGGCGTGCAGACGTCATATGCGAACGGCTGTTCCAGCCCTCTTTGTCCGCCTCGACGGGCCGCTGTTAGAGTGAGCTACGCGCATCCAGCTAGAACCAGGAGAGGACATGCAGGACACGTATGCCTCGATTCCCGATGGGCGGGCCGGCGGAGTACCACGGGTAGCATTCGTGGGCAGCTATCCTCCCCGAGAGTGCGGGATAGGCACTTTCACGTATGACGTGGTCAGCTCGTATGACTCCATCGATCCAAGTCGAATGTCAACCGTCGTCGCCATGAACGACGAGGGTCAGATGTACGACTACGATTTACATGATTACCAGGGTCGAGTGGGATACCAGATCGACGCTGAAGATCTGGACAGCTATCTTCAGGTCGCAGACGAGCTGAACCGCTCGCGTATTCAGGTAGTCAACATCCAGCACGAATATGGACTGTTCGGCGGCGAGGACGGCGAGTACATCGTCGAGTTCATGCGACGCTTGCGCAAGCCGATCGTACTAACGATGCACACTGTTTTGCCTGAACCGACCGGTCACTTCAAGGAGGTGACGCAGGAAATGTTGGACATTTGCGCGGCTGTGATCGTGCTTGCTCGGTCGGCACTGCCGCTCATACTCGACAATTTTGACCTGCCGGCGGAGCGCGTGCATGTGATACCGCATGGCATCCCGGTGTTTACGCGGAAGGAAGCGATACGACGGCGAACCAAGAAGCTCCTGGGGCTCGGAGAGCGTCCGCTGCTGTCGACCTTCGGGTTGATCGGGCCCAGCAAGGCCATCGAGTACGTTATTCAGGCCCTGCCCGCGATCGTGGAGAAGTCGCCGAACGTCCAGTATCTGGTTATCGGAGAGACACACCCCAACATCCGGCGCAGCGAGGGTGAGGCGTATCGAAATAGCCTGGTACAGCTCTCCAAAGAACTGGGAGTGCAGCGACACGTGCGCTTCAACAACCGGTTCCTGAGCAACTCGGAACTTATCCGGTACCTGGCGGCGACCGATGTCTACATCATGGCGTACCTCAACAAAGACCAAATTGTGAGCGGCACACTGGCCTACGCCGTGGGTTGTGGCAAGGCGGTAGTGGCTACACCGTTTACATATGCCCAGGAGATGTTGGCGGACGGACGCGGTATCATCGTGCCGTTCAAAGACTCCGCGGCCATCGGCACCGCCGTGAACTCCTTGTTGACGGATCGGAAGAAGCTGCTTCAGATGGAGGATCGCGCCTATAAGTTCAGCCGACCCATGACGTGGCCGAACGTGGCGCGCGCGTATCTCGAGCTGTTCCGCTACGTCTCGTATTTCCGGGCCCCGGTGTACGCGGCTCAGTAATCCGGCGCGAGTAACCGTTCACTCGTCGGGGCGCGCCCGTTGCCGCTCTAACTCGTACAAGACGATGGAAGCGGCGCACGCGACGTTGAGCGAGCTAGCAGAGCCCGCCATTGGGATGCGAACCATCGTGCCGGCGAGTTCCCGCAAGCCCGCACTGAGACCCCACTTTTCATTGCCGACGAGCAGGACAGTGGGCCGCCTCAGATCAACAGACCATGGTTCGGAACCGATGGATTCATCGCTGCCGACCACCTGGAGATCCGGAAGTTGTTCGGTTACTCGCTTGATCCAGGCCATCAGTTCCTTCGCGACGTCCACCCGGATGGTGGGCAAGGCAAAGAGCGAACCCCTGCTAGCACTGATCGTTTCCGGATCGTACAGATCTGCACTGTGTCCCGTCGTGATCAGCCCGTCCACTCGCAGCGCATCGCAGGATCGAATCAGGGTGCCGAGATTGCCTGGATTCGCGGGACGGTCGAAGACGACGACCAGCGTGGATTCTCGGATCGGGATGCGAGACAGATCGTCCTCCGGCATGGCAACAATTGCGATCAACTCTGATGTATTGGTCTTGGCGCTCAGAGACTGCATCAAGGGCACCGAAAGTTCGTAATGGAAGGTAGCGGTCGATCGGGTGATGATGTTCTTCGCCCAGTCCGAGAGCCCCATCTCGGGCGCATAGTAGAAGGCGTTTACACGCCAACCGTGTTCAAGCGCTGCGTTAATCGGGCGCACCCCCTCCACGAAGAACTCTTTTGATTGCCGGCGTCTCGTGCGATTCCGCTTGAGTACTTCGGCATGTTGGTAGTCGTTGTTGGCGCTACGGACTCGGACGAAACGAGGCATACCTCACAATAGCCATGGATATTCCACCGTCGCTCCGGGTGGCCGAGAACATCCGGGACTATAATCCGCGTGGAGGCTCCTGCTATGCAGCAGCACGAACTCATTTATGACTGGAACGTCGCTGGAGATCAGCAGGCGCCAAAGCGTCCGGACATCGAACTCAACGACGAGACCCTGCGGGATGGATTACAAAGCCCGTCGGTCCAGACGCCATCCCTGCAGGATAAGCTTCGCCTGCTGCATTACATGCATGAACTTGGCATTCACTCAGCCAATATTGGATTGCCCGGGGCCGGCGAGCAGGTCAAGCACGATGTAATCCTGCTCGCTCGAGAGATTCGCGACAGCGCTTTGAACATTGCACCAAATTGTGCAGCCCGCACACTCAGAGTGGACATCGATCCTATCATTGAGGCGTCGGAGCGGAGCGGGCTACCGATTGAGGCCGCGGTCTTCATCGGCTCGAGTCCAATCAGGCAGTACGCCGAGGACTGGACCCTGGACCGGATGCTGCAGCACTCGTCCGATTCTGTCTCCTATGCCACGTCCCAGGGCCTTCCCGTGATGTACGTGACTGAGGACACAACGCGTGCACACCCTGACACCTTGCGGCGTCTCTACACGGCAGCGATCGAAGCCGGTGCACGTCGCATCTGCCTGGCGGATACCGTGGGCCACGCGACCCCGGAGGGCGTGTGGAATCTCGTGACCTTTAT
The DNA here is from genome assembly GCA_036732245.1 of Chloroflexota bacterium. Lineage (GTDB taxonomy): Bacteria > Chloroflexota > UBA5177 > UBA5177 > UBA5177 > JANWJD01. The sequence continues at coordinate 17,423 of DAINCT010000006.1, forward strand.
GCGGGGCGTCGTGGCGGACTGCGAAGAGGATGTCAAACTGGACTGGCACGGACACAATGACCGCGGTCTCGGGCTGATCAATGCGCTGACCGCCGTATACGCCGGAGTGGATCGGGTTCATGGAACTGCACTGGGAATCGGGGAGCGCGTTGGAAACACGTCGATCGATCAGCTCCTGGTCAATTTCACGCTGCTCGGATGGATGGACGGGAATCTTTCCTCGATGGGCGACTACTGTGATCTCGTGTCGGCATCGACCGGAACTCCGATCCCACCTAATTACCCGGTCGTGGGGCGAGACGCCTTCCGCACGGCTACCGGCGTACACGCCGCCGCGGTCATCAAGGCGCTTCGCAAAGGCGATGAGTGGCTGGCCAACCGAGTGTATTCGGGAGTTCCGGCAGAGTATTTCGGGCGCGCTCAGACGATCGAGATAGGCCCAATGAGCGGTGTTTCGAACGTGACGTTTTGGCTGGAGAGTCGCGACATTACACCGGAGCCGGAACTGGTGGAACGCATATTCGCGGCATGCAAGGCCTCGGACCGGCTGCTCGAAGCCGACGACGTGCTGGACGTGGTGCGAGCTTGGCGCCTCCAGTCAGCCGTTGCGCCGGCGTAAGGGGAAGGAGACGTAGACCAATGGGTATGACGATCAGCGAAAAGATTCTGGCGGCCCACGCCGGAAAGGATCGCGTGGAGCCGGGAGAAATCGTCATGGTTGACGTTGACGTCAATCTGGCAAACGAACTCTCGGCGGCCCTGGCCATCGACGAGTTCTTGAAGATCGAAGGCGCAGATCGTATTGTCCGTCCAGACCAGGCCATTTTCGTGCCGGATCATTTCACTCCTGCCAAAGATATAAGTACGGCAAAGCTCGTGCAACGCGTTCGGCAGTTTGCGCTCGACCAGCACGCTCGATGGTTCGAAGTCGGCAGGGCCGGGATCGAACATTGTGTTTTGCCGCAACACGGCATCGTGGGCCCGGGGCAGGTCATCATCGGCGGCGACTCACACACGACGACCTACGGCGCGCTAGGAGCATTTTCGACCGGTGTGGGGTCGACCGATGTTGCCGTGGCCTGGGCGATCGGTCAGACCTGGCTGCGTGTCCCGCCCACCGTCAAAGTGACATATCACGGGACGTTGCGTCCGTGGGTGCGCGGCAAGGACCTGATTCTATATACGATCGGAAAGATGACCGTCGACGGCGCGACCTACATGGCGATGGAATTTCATGGGGACACGCTGCGGCACCTTCCCATGGCGGGGCGGTTCACCATGGCCAACATGTCGATTGAAGCCGGAGCCAAGAACGGGATTTTCCACGTGGACGATGTAACGCGCGACTACTTGGCGTCGGTGGGGCACACGGGGTACACCGAGTACGAAAGCGATGCTGACGCGCACTACGTGGCCGAGATCGACATCGACGCGAGCGCCATCGAGCCGCAGATCGCGCTTCCATCGCTCCCCGAAAATTCCCGGCCCATTTCGGAGGTGGACGATATTTCCATCGACCAGGTCGTGATCGGTACCTGCACGAACGGTTGGATCGAGGATATGCGGGAGGCCGCCGACGTACTACGAGGCCACAAGGTCAGCGCACACGTGCGTTGCATCGTCGTGCCCGGCAGCCAGGAGGTGCAACGTGAGATGGTTCGTGAGGGACTGATGCAAATCTTCATGGATGCCGAGTGCATAGTCTCGACCTCTACCTGCGGACCCTGTATCGGCGGTCATATGGGCGTACTGGGCGAGCACGAGCGCTGTGTATCGACCACGAATCGCAATTTCGTGGGCCGCATGGGGGCGCGAAGTGCCGAGATTTTTCTCGCGAATCCGGCAGTGGCCGCAGCGTCTGCGATAGCCGGTCGCATCGCCGGACCGGAAGAGATCATGAGTCGGGAACCCGTACCGGCGTAAGGAGATGCCTAGAGTGGACACCCTGCGCGGACGCGTCTGGAAGTACGGCGCGAACATCAATACCGACGTTATCATCCCCGGTCGGTACTGCCACATCACCGACCCGCAAGAACTGGCCAAGTACTGCATGGCGGATCTGGACACTGACTTCGTGCGAAAGATATCGCCCGGTGACATCATCGTGGCCGGCGGCAACTTTGGTTGCGGCTCGTCCCGGGAGGTCGCTCCGCTGTCCATCAAGGCGTCGGGGATCGGCGCCGTCGTCGCGCCGAGCTTCGCGCGTATCTTTTATCGCAATGCGATCAACATCGGATTCCCTATCTTCGAGTCCGCCCCGGCGTTCGACGAAATCGACGAGGGTGACGACGTCGAGATTACGCCCTCGACCGGAGTCATCAAAGACGTAACCAGGGGCACGGAGTACCAGGCTGCCGCGTTTCCTGAGTTCTTGCAGTCCATCATTGCGCGCGGCGGGCTACGCGGATATGCCGAAGAGGTACTGGCGCGAAGGAAAGCCTCATCGCCGACCTCGTGACTTCCGACTCGCGAAGGTCGTATCGGCTGGGGGTGATACCGGGCGACGGCATCGGTCCGGAGGTAGTACAGGAAGGACTGAAGGTCCTCAACGCTGTTTCTCAGCGGTTTGGCTTCACCTGCGAAATCGTGGAGTACCCGTGGAATAGCGCCCTGTTTCTGCGATCAGGGGAGCTCATGCCGGAAGCTGTCCTCGACGAGTACCGGACGTTGGACGCGCTGTATCTTGGCGCGCTGGGCGATCCACGCGTGGAACCTGGGCTGGTGGAACGATCGGTGATCATGACGATTCGGCTTGGTCTCGATCTGTACATCAACCTGCGACCGATCATCCTCTATGCCGAACACCTGTGTCCGCTGAAAGAGGTCAAGATCGGGGATGTGGACATGGTGGTGGTTCGTGAGAACACTGAGGACGCGTATGTCGGGCTCGGAGGCATATTCAAAAAGGGAACGCCCGAGGAGACGGCGATTGCGGAAATGATCTATACGCGCCGCGGAGTCGAGCGGTGCGTACGTTATGCCTTCCAGGCGGCCCAACAACGTCCGCGGCGCAGACTCACGCTGGTCGATAAGTCGAACGCCATCCGACCCCAGGACATCTGGCGCCGCACCTTGGCTGAAGTGGCGACGGAGTATCCGGAGGTGAGCGCCGACGCGATCTACGTCGACGCGGCCGCGATGTACATGGTGGCGCAGCCCGCCCGGTTCGACGTCATGGTGACCACCAATCTGTTCGGCGACATCCTGACCGATCTCGGAGCCGTGCTACAGGGCGGGATGGGCAGCGCCGCGTCCGGGAACATCCATCCGGGACAGGTATCCATGTTCGAACCCATCCACGGTTCGGCGCCCGACATCGCGGGACAGAACGCGGCGAGCCCAATCGGCGCAATCGCCGCACTCGCCATGCTGCTGGAGAATGTCGGCGAAGCTGAAGCCGCGGCGACCATACAAACCGCGATCCGCAATCTTTTGACAAGCCGACGTGTACCCGGCCTGGACGCCCGCACCGGTCTCACGACGGCCGACGTAGGTAACCTCGTCGTCACTGAGTTGGAGTTACCGGCAGAAGCCTCCAATCAGCGCGCTTGAATCGGACGTAGAATTTCCTGAGGTCGGCCGACATTCATGCGACGCGATCGCGAACTGGGTCCCGTTGAGCCGGACTCGTCGCGGCGGCCCGCTGGTTGAAAGGAACGGAAGTAATGACGAAAGACATCTACGTAGTCGAGGGAGCGCGCACGCCGTTTGGGTCGTTCGGTGGATCGTTCAAGGACACCACCGCGATCGACCTCGGAGTGGCCGCGGCGCGCGGCGCCCTGGAGCGGGCCGCGTTCGCGCCGGAAGACGTTCAACAGATCTTTTTCGGCAACGTAATCCAAACCAGCGCCGATGCCATCTATATGGGGCGCCATGTTGGTTTGAAGGCCGGCGTTCCACAGGAGGTACCGGCGCTGACGCTCAATAGGCTGTGCGGGTCCGGCCTCCAGGCGATAGTCAGCGGCGCGCAGGCCATGCAGCTCGGCGAGGCAGACGTGGTGCTGGCGGGCGGCGCGGAAAATATGAGCCAGGCCCCGTATGTGGTACGGGGCGCCCGTTGGGGATTGCGCATGGGAAACTCGCAGTTCGAAGACTACCTGTGGCAAGCCCTGACCGACCCGTACTGCGGGTGCGACATGGCGAATACGGCGGAGAATCTGGCAGAGCAGTACGGTATTTCTCGCGCGGAGACGGATGTGTATGCGCTGCGAAGCCAGCAGAAGGCCCGAGCAGCCCAGGAACAGTGCTATCTCACGGCTGAGATCGTCCCGGTGGAGATTGTGGGAAAGAAGGGCACAGCCACCATCGATCGTGATGAGCACCTCCGTCCGGACACGACGCTTGAGGGGCTCGCCAAGCTCCGTCCCGTCTTCCGGCAGGACGGAGTGGTAACGGCCGGCACCGCGAGCGGGATCGTCGATGGGGCCGCTGCAGTCGTCCTGGCCACGCACGACGGTCTGGATGGGCGAGAAGCGCTCGGCCGAGTCGTGTCGTGGGGGATTGTTGGGGTCGACCCCAGCATCATGGGCATCGGACCGGCCAAAGCCATCCCGATTGCGCTGCAGCGCGCGGGACTCTCACTCGACGACGTAGACCTGTTCGAGATAAACGAGGCGTTCGCGGCGCAATATCTGGCGGTGGAAAAGGAGCTGGGCCTGGAGCGCGATAAAGTGAATGTCAACGGAGGCGCTATCGCCATTGGACACCCGTTAGGGGCGACCGGCGCGCGTCTCGGATTGACGCTACTGTACGAGCTGGGACGGCGAGGCGGTCGCTTCGGGGTCGCCTCCGCCTGCATCGGAGGCGGACAGGGCATAGCAGTGGTATTTGAAGCCGTGCAGAGTCACGCGAACGAGTCCGTGGGACGACGAGCGTAGCGAACCGAGTGCCGGCGCGTGGATCCGGCACGACGATGTTATGACAGTCAGGTCCCGGAGAATTGGATTTACAGCGATTCTCGATTAGCTTCGTCG
>DAINCT010000006.1:22405-30297 GCA_036732245.1 Chloroflexota bacterium
CGTCGAGGTCGACCGGTGTGTCGATATCGCGCCCAACTGTTTCGTCATCGAACTCGATCCATTCGATTGCCGCGCGGTGTCGCTCCACTATGGCCCGGCCTCCCCGGTCGCCGCGCACGCTCAACAATTCGGAAAAGAGCCGACGGTCGAACAGGACCGGATTCCCACGGTGACCGCCGTACCGCGGCACGACCAGGAGCGGTTTCCGTTGCTCGTACCGATCGACCAGCGAGCGAATCACGCCGAACGACAGAAACGGCTGATCCCCCACGCCGATGACCGCGGCCTCCGCACATTCGGGCAGTGCTTCGAGCCCTCGGATCAGCGCTCGGCTCTGACCCAGTTTGAACTCCGGGTTGTGTATGAAATGCAGCGGGAGAGGATGCAAGAGCCGCTCGACTTCGATCGACTCGTGGCCCACCACGATGAGCAGCGGATCCAACCCAGCATCAACGTACGCCCGCACAGTGCGCCGAATAACGGGGATTCCCCCAACGGGCGCCAGCAGTTTGTTGTCCGTTCCAAACCTGGTGGACATGCCCGACGCGAGGACGATTCCCGCTACCCGATTCGCCACGCATTCCTCGCGCGCGAAAGCGTGTACATGCTATACCAGGACACATATACGCCTTGACAGATTGAGAAATAACGGTATGCTGGAGCCACGAACGCTCGGGGCCGATGCAGTCCCGGAAAGGATGCGAAAACTATGGCGTTGACAGAAGAAGAGAAAAAAGCAAAACAGCGCGACTACAATCGTCAGTACTATCTAGCTCATCGCCAGCGCAAGCTGGAACAGAACGCCAGGTCGGCCCGGCGCTGGCGCGAAAAGTACCCTGAGCGGTATAAGGCGTCACAGGAACGATGCCGGGCGCGTATTCGCGAGTTGCGTCAGCAGAATCCACGGAAACCACGGATGCGTGAGTGCATATCGTGCGGCGAAGTGAAGTTGCACAAGGCACGCGAGATGTGCGTGGTGTGCTATGGCCGGTGGCGCTGGCAGGCGCGAAAAGCCTCGGTGCAGCAAGTCCTGAGTGCCTGATCCCGGCATCTCTTATCACATGACCGGCAAACGAGCCCGTCTCGGCGGCACCGAGACGGGCTCTTCTGTGTCTTCGATTGCGACGATCCGCGGAATATTTGCCATGGTATCGTCCAGACCATCCAGGCCGTACCCCGCCACGAACACATTTGGCACGGTGAATCCGAGATAATCGATTGGCACCTCGTACTCGCGGCGGGCAGGTTTATCAAGGAGCGCGGCGACACGCACCGAACCCGGGTACTTGAGTTCGAGGTACTGCATAATCCATTTCATAGTGAACCCGGTGTCGATAATATCGTCCACCAAGAGCACGGGCTTCCCCCGTATGTCGGTCATAATATCGCTCACCATGCTGACGACACCCGACGACTGCGTGCCGCTATAGGTGGTGACACGAATGTAGTCGAGCCGGACGGGCATCTCGAGACGCTTGGCGAGATCTACTCCGAAGAAACATCCGCCTCTCAAAATCGGGATCATGTAGAGAAGATCAACGCCGCGAAAATCGTTGTTGATCTCCTCGGCAATCTCCGCGACTCGTTCCTGAATCTGATGCTCCGAGATAAGGTCATGCACTCTCGCCTCCGCCCACATGTTGGTTCCATCGTAGTGCACTTGATTAGCATGAGACGTAGCGGGAAACGCAGAAAGGCTGCATGTGAAACGGTGTCGACGATGTAGTGCTGAAGCACTCGATAACATTCGAGAGTCGATCGTTCGACGTGGTCCGCGCAGTTATCTCGTGTCGTGGTACCGGTGCTCCGCCTGCCAGGACGTCAGCTTCCAATACCGTCTCTTTCCCGATAGCACGCCAAGCATATCCTCCGGCGAAAAGACGTTTCCGGGGCAGGAAAGTCCGTCGCCAAACCAACATCCGACCTCCGGCACTCGGCTGCAACCCTAAAGTTCTGCGGCGAGACCAGACCGGCACGCGGTGGCGCCCGAACGCGCACGCCGGCAGGCCCATTCCGTGAGTGTGGACCGTGAACAAGCTCGATTAAATGTGGCCCCACTTGTTCCCACGGGTAGAGCACTTGCTCGTGCCAGGGGGCGGACTGCCCGGCTTCGTGGCGGGAAAACACAGCGTGGGAGCCAATCCGCCCGGTGACAGGCACCTCACGCCCCTGCCTGGTTCGCTCCCGCGCTTCCAAAATTACCGCTTGCATTTCCCCGTTTTCTGATCGATAATGAGCCCCAGTGGGAAGCAGTGGGAGTAAGTGGGGACGAGTGGAGGCCGTTCCCTGGAAGGTAGAGTCGTCGGATGGATAGCAGATAGCTGTGGACGCTAGGGTCGAAAGGTAACGTAGTGTTTCTAGGTCAGTACGAACGGAGTCTTGACGAGAAGAGCCGGTTGGCGATTCCCGCTGAACTGCGCTCAGGACTCGGAACAGGTGCCGTTATCACTCGTAGCTTCGACAACTGCCTGTGCATCTATCCGGCGTCACGTTGGGAAGTGCTGGCAAACGCATTGGACGATTTCCCACAAGTTCGCTCTGAAGCCCGAATTTTAGCTCGATCTCTGTTTGGCGGAGCGGTTCCATGTGACTTCGACCGACAAGGCAGAATTGTGGTTCCCGCGTTCTTGCGTGAGCACGCCGGAATATCCGGCGAGATCATCATCGTGGGAGTCAACAGCCACGTGGAAGTCTGGAGCCGAGACGCCTGGCTTGAGCAGAAGCAACGCTTCGAGAAAGAGAGCGCCCAACTGGCGGAAGCGCTCTCGATTCGATAAGGCGTGACAACCGAATACGACCACCTACCCGTCCTACTCACAGAAACAGTAGACGGACTCCGACCCCGGCCTGGCGGGCTGTTTGTCGACGCCACCGTGGGCGGGGGCGGTCATGCAGAAAAGGTACTCGAATTGTCGATTCCTGACGGTAGATTGCTCGCGTTAGACGCGGATCCGATGGCGCTCGAGGCGTCCCGAATTCGGCTTCGACGCTTCGGAAACCGGGTCAGCTTCGCCCGCACGTACTCCGACCAGTTGCTCGAGGCGGCCCAAGAGTATGGCTTTGTCGGCTCCAACGGAGTGTTGTTTGATCTGGGAGTGAGTTCTGCGCAGATCGACACCCCGGAACGTGGCTTCAGCTTTCAATCGGATGCCCCGCTCGACATGCGGTTTGGCCCCGGCGCCGAAAGATCGGCGGCCGACCTGGTCAACGAACTATCGGAGCGGGCGTTGCGCGACATCATCTCCGAATACGGGGAGGAACGGTTTGCCGGCAGGATCGCACGGCGCATCGTCGAAGAGAGAGCCTCGCATCCGATTCACACCACCGCTCACCTGGCCGAGGTGGTCAGGCGCGCCAAGCCGCGAATTCACAACGAACGCATAAACCCCGCGACGCGGGTGTTTCAGGCCTTGCGGATCGCCGTCAACGATGAGCTTGGTCGACTGTCCAGGGCACTTCCGCAGGCCCTGCATCTGCTGCGCGATGGAGGTCGCCTGGCAGTCATCAGTTTTCATTCTCTGGAAGATCGCATCGTCAAGCAGTTTATGCGCCAGGAAGCAACGGGCTGCATCTGCCCCCCGGAGCTCCCGGTATGTGCGTGCGGTCGGACACCAGGGTTGCGGCTTATCACTCGACGACCGCTGACCGCTTCCGACGACGAGATCGCGGCAAATCCGCGTGCCCGGAGCGCCAAACTACGAGTCGCCGAAAGAATCAATTCAGTCAACTAGGACCGCAACGACTTAGTCACTATTCGAGCAGGGGGGAATCAACATGATTGGAGAGCGGTACGCACCGGCGTCGCGCGTCCGAGCGACACCAAAAATTTCCAGCGCAGGGAGGATGCGCGCACGCATCATCGCGGGCCCCGCCGTCTCGGGGAGAGAGCGCCTCTCCCTTTCAATTGGCAATTCCGTACTGATCCAGCTCGCACTGGCGATGAGCCTGGTCGCGTTCGCCGCCATGATCTACCTCTTCCAGGCGAGCCAGTTCTCGATCCTTGAAATGAACATTAGCGACCTGCAGAACCAGCAGGTCCAGCTAAGAGTGGACAATGCCGCGCTTCAAACTACGGCCTCATCTTTGCAGTCGATTCAGCGAGTGGATACCATCGCAACCACCCAGATGCACATGACCAAACCAGACATTGCGACTTTCATGTGGGTCACACCCGCCACACCCCGCATTCCTGCCATCCGAGCCGTCAACGCGGACCTGGTTGCAGCCCAGCGTCAGTCTCAGCCGCTTGCCTGGATGCAGCACTTCGCAAAACTCGTGCAGTCGTCACTGTAATGCTCGAGTCCGGCGTCTCTCAGACCAAGTCGCGGGGGAGGAGTAGCGCCACGCGCGCGAAGACTGTATCAGTACGCCCGGCCGGAACGAAGCGCTCGCAACGCCCCAAAACGACGGTCGTTCGGCCCCGAGCACAGGATCGCACGCAGGCTCCATCGAGGGAGTCGCGTCCCCTGGTAGTGCTAATCGTCATGGTCCTGGTGGCGAGCGCTTTGATGGCTCGCCTGGTCTTCTGGCAGGTGATGCAACATTCCACGTTGACCCAACGCGCCAACATAGAGCATGCCGGCCTGTACGTTCAGCCTCCGTCACGGGGACTGATCTACGATTCCAGCGGAGTGCAACTTGCGACTGATGTGACCCAAAATCAGGTTTATGCTTTTCCAAAGCAGATCAAGGACGCGCGCAAAACTGCGAATTTAGTGGCCCCGGTCTTGCACCTGTCATTCACCCGGCTACTGGACCTATTCACCGGCGACAACCCCTCTCTTTTGCTGGCATCCAATGTGCCCAAGGCAATAAGTCAAAAGATCGTCGATCTTTCGCTTCCCGGCATCGTGCTGGGTCCTCAAATCAAGCGCTACTATCCGCAGGGCACCGTGGCGTCGCAAGTTCTGGGTTATGTCGACACCACCAACACCGGTCAATACGGTCTCGAACAGTTTTATAACGGTTATCTCTCGGGTCAGGCAGGGGTGCGTAGCGTGCTTCGGGACACGGCCGGAAACAACATCCAGGTCGGCTCCTCGGCGTCCCCTTCACACAACGGCGGCAGTCTTCAGCTCACGCTCGACAGAACAGTCCAGGGCCTGGTTGAGGACGAGTTGCACAAGGCCATAAAAGCCCATCACGCCGATGGTGGAACCATTATCGTCATCGATCCGTACACCGGCGCCGTTCTCGGCATGGCCAACGGACCGGGATTCAACCCCAATACCTATGGATCCGTTCGAGATCCCTCCGTTTTCGTAAACCCCGCGGTCCAAAGCCAGTATGAGCCGGGATCCACGTTCAAGATCATCACGATGGCCGCCGGCCTTGATTCGCGCGTCATCACGCCCAAGAGCTCGTTCAACGATACCGGTTCGTTTTACGTGACCCGGGACTATACGGTACACAACTGGAACATGAGCGGGTTTGGGATCGAAAACATGACACAGGTGCTTCAGCACTCCGCGAATGTGGGTGCATCGTGGGTAGCTCAGCAACTCGGCACCGATCGCTTTTACCACTATGTGAAAGCTTTCCGTTTCGGGCATCCAACGGGCATCGATCTGGCGAATGAAGCGCCCGGCGCCCTTCCGCTCCCCGGCGACAAGGTGTGGACCATCGACAACTTGTTCGCGAACTCGTACGGCCAGGGCCTGGCGGTGACGCCCATCCAGATGATTCGAGCCGTCGCAGTGGTCGCGAATGGGGGCACGCTGGTGAAGCCCCATATCGTGAAGTCCATGGAGGACAATGGACTGGTACACCCCATCCAACCAGTCTCTCAGGGCCGCGTCATCAGCCGTCAAACCGCGCACACGCTCACCAACATGTTGGTCCATTCGGCCGTGGGAGGCGAAGCGGCAGCAGCCCTGATCAAGGGATACAACATTGCCGCCAAGACCGGTACAGCGAATATTCCGTCGCCCACCGGCGGGTACATTCCCGGTGCGACCATCGCGAGTATCGTTGGGTACGCGCCGGCGTTCCATCCCCGCTTCGTGGCTCTGGTCATTCTTCGCCATCCGCGCGACACGCTCTACGGCTCCATCGCAGCCGCGCCTGTGATGCGTGATTTGTTTGGTGAGTTGTTCATGCACTACAACATTCCTCCCATCCCGAACGCGGTGAACAAGTGACGCTGGATGTCGCAGCGGTGCTTAATGGCGCCGTTGCCTCGGTTCTGGTGGTGGAACCTGATGGAACGCTGACCGACCGGGGCCTGCAGATCGCCGACCTGGCGCATGAGTTCGCACAGGTGTGCATCGATTCGCGCGCCATATCTCGGAACGATCTGTTCGTGGCTCTACCCGGGACACGGGTCGATGGACATGACTTTGTCGAGACGGCGTTTGCAGCCGGGGCACGAGGAGTACTGGTGAGCCGCCTGTTCGCGATCGATCGCCGATTTGAGCGGTCGGAAGGCACCGACCGCCCGCGAGATCGCTACATCTTTACCGTCCGGGACACCCTTGAAGCGCTTCAACGAATGGCGCGGTACTGGCGCACCCGTCACTCGGCGCGGGTCGTGGGAGTGACGGGCAGCATAGGCAAGACGACGACGAAAGAAATTGTGTCCGCGGCACTCCAAACGAAGTGGCCGGTTCTCAAGAACAACGCCAACCTGAACACCGAGGTCGGTCTGCCCTTGACCCTCATGGGCCTGCGCGCCGAACACCGGGTAGCCGTGCTGGAGATGGGAATGTACGTCCCGGGCGATATCACGCAGTTGGCGAAGATAGCCCAGCCGGAAGTCGGCATAGTGACGATGGTAGCGCCGATTCATCTCGAAAGAATGGGATCGATCGAAGCCATCGCCCGGGAAAAGAGCCGGCTCATCGCGGCGCTTCCTATTGACGGACTTGCCATCCTCAACGCCGACGATCCGTGGACGCGTGCCATGGCTCGTACCAGTGGTACGGCGCCGGCGATTCTGGTCGGGACGCATCCCGATGCGGATTATCGCGCCTCCGATCTGAAAGCACACGGGGTAAGCGGTTCGTCCTTCTCGCTGCATGCAGAAGGCCGGCGGCTACATATCCGGACCTCGGTGCCCGGGACACACACCGTCCATGCATTTCTCAGCGCCGCCGTGGTGGCACGCTCACTACACATGACCTGGGCCGAGGTGAAGGACGCACTCGAGAGCGTCCGCATCGACGTCAGACAACGCATGCTCCGTCGCGGTGAGCATGTGCTGATCATCGACGATAGTTATAATGCCGCGCCCATGTCGATGCACGCCTCCCTTGCCTTGCTGTCTGCCTCCCCCGGAACCAAGATCGCCGTCCTCGGCGATATGTTGGAGCTTGGACCGCTCGAGGAGCAGGCGCATCGGGAGATCGGTGAGGAAGCCGCCCACGTAGCCGATTGGCTGGTGGTGCGTGGAGAGCGAAGTCAGTGGCTCGCGGATGCAGCCGAACTGAGTGGGCTTCCTGCCGAGCGCGTAGTGCGAGCGGCATCAAATATGGAGGCGGTCGCCGCCCTGGAGCGAATCATCGATGGCTCTGAAGCCGGTTCCGTTAGGTCCGATGTCGAGTGGGCGATTCTGGTGAAAGGATCGCGTGGAATGGAAATGGAAGAGGTGGTTTCAGGCTTGCGGGGACAATTGTGAGGGCGTGGATCCTGCTTGCGTCCGTGCCCATCGATAAATTGTCGTCCCAGCACAAGGTGACCGATTCCCTGCTGCCCGCCATGGTCTTTGGTGTGGCCGGCTTCACCATCTGCATGTTCGCGGCGCCGTACGTGATCATCCTGCTACGACGCTTACGGGCGGGCAAGCTGATACGGGGCGACGGACCGGAGTCTCACCTCGTCAAAGCCGGCACTCCGGCCATGGGAGGCATCCTATTCAGTGGCACGACCATCTTCCTCAGTGTCGTCTTCAACAT
>DAINCT010000007.1:0-28907 GCA_036732245.1 Chloroflexota bacterium
CCCGCAGGCCCGCGAGCGCGCCGCTATCGGGCATCAAGCACCCCTATCCGCGGCTGGTAGGTCGGGCGCCGGATCCGCGCTTACGGTAGCAGAGATTGGAGCATAGAGCGCTCAGTTAGTAAAGCAGCGATGGCTCGTGGGGGCCGTTGAGCGGCCCGGCGCCTAGACCGAAATATCGATCGTTCCTGTGAAACAGTTCCCCGACGGGGTACAAAACGCCACGGCCCAGGTTCCCGCAGAGGCGCCGGCGAAATCGGTGCGGGGATGGACGGTCAGGATCCAGTTGCCATCGGCATCGGCCGTGAGGACGTCAGGAGTGCCATCCGGCAGGGTGTACGTGTACTGCGTGCCGCTGGGGTCCTGGTAGACCACGGCAAGGATGGTTCCCGGATCGAAGTTGACCCCGGTGAAGACGAACGTGTCATCCTGGGTACCGCTGCCGGGCGTTACGGAGATGGTTCCGCCGGACTGTGCGTGGATTTGCGGTGTGCCATGCAGGGCGACAGTTAGCGTCGCCATCGCTACGATCAGGGCGATTCCAAGCAAGCGTTTCAAGAAAACTCCTCCACATCATCATCTGGCTCGTTACTTGCCTGGCGCGCTGGCAACGTTTACCGCAGAACCGGGGCGGGGCAAGCCGGCTTCCAGCAGTATCGCAGAATTATCGCGAGATACTACCAGCATTACATTGGTGCGGATTGTCAGTGGCGATGATAAGCTACGCGGACCTTTACCAGTCGCGGGAGTTGGGCCACCGAATATATCGGTGGAACTTGAAGACGTACGTTCCTTGTCTCGGCCGCCGCGCGCCGGAGTTGTATCACATGACAGGGAACCTGGTGAGCCGGGTGGGATTCGAACCCACGATCAATGGATTAAAAGTCATGCTTGGGCTTTGCGTTAGCCGTTCGGGAGCGTTCGGTAAAGGTCGCCAGCGGTCGTATTTCAGGCGTGAACCGGCCTCACCATGCAGAAAACCATTGCCGTTCTATTCGCCATAGGTCGTCCTCAGTCGCCGTGCATCGGCAGGCAATCGCTACACAATGTAGCGATTCGGAACCGCGCCGCATGGCTTCACGTACAATGAGCGTAATCGCCCGCGCCGTGGCAGCGGCCCGGCGGCGTCAGACACCTGTGTAGGAGTCGGCTGCGTGACCACGGTGCCGCCGGACGCTTCCGGAAATCAACCGAGCTGCGACGGGTGTGGGCGGCCGTTCGACACCTCCGAGCTCCGTCGCACCCGTAGCGGTGTCCTGTGCGTTGCGTGCAGGTCACACCCGAATCCACTCGTTAGAATACTGACCACCAGGCCCATCCCCTTCCCGAAGGAAGCCGCTGCGGTGTTACGGGCGCTCAACGATCCGCGATCGGATCTAAGTAGGATCCATCGTGCGAATCTCGCATTAGCTCACTTGTTCCGGCCGGTCGTCGAGGCAGGCGTGCCGCTTGAGGATCCTGACGGGGCCGCCAAACTTACTACCTCTAGCACACCAGACGCCGTCGATGCGAGGCGCCAACGGACCCAGCAGGGTCGTGAGGACTTCCCTGCGTTCGAGCAAGATCTGCGTGAATTCGAGGACGAGTGGATACGGAGGGGCCAAAAAGATGACCCGTATCTGTCGGACTTTGGAGGGTTCCTTCAAGTGCAGGGAAGAACCATGAGCCGCACCACCGTATATCGCTATCTCAAAAGACGGGGGACGACGTGGCGCGCAAGACGGAAGCTTATTGAAACCTCTGAACCAAAGGCGACTCTAGACGCCGATCGGCGCACGCACTCGTGAAACAGATTCCGAGTTCAGCGAAACATCTTTCTTCAGCAAGCTGAAACATCTGAAACATCGCACTGCCGACGACCTGCGACGCTGCACGTACAACAGCGGGCAAGGGAGTCGTATCGTGACATCACGTAGCGTTCAGCACAGCGCCGACGGACCGGGAGTTCACACTGTTGGTGTAGGCGTAGCAATAGGCGCGCAACTGATCGGCGTCGGCCAGACATTGGTTAAGCAGCTCATCCGTACAGGCCAGCTCCGCGCGATAAAAATTGGCCGGCGCACGATTATTCCGGTTGCCGAGATCGAGGCGTTCGTGCAGCGTCGCCTGGACGGTGACTAGCGATGCTGACAAACGCAACGGGCTTCAGCTTTCTTGACGACGACGCATCCGACACCAAGCAGCGCGCCAGCGTGACCAATCGCTTCGCTGTCGTAGATACCGCGAGCGACGCCCTAGCGTACGCGAACACGGGCGTCGCGATTCTCCCCGTGTTCCCAATGCGCGACGGGATCTGCGCGTGCCCGAGAGGGGCAGCGTGCAACAAGAATGCTGGCAAGCATCCGATCGGGGCGTTCGCCCCGCACGGTGCGCATAGCGGTACGCGCGATCCCGACACGATCAAGCGCTGGTGGGGCGCGTGGGAATTACCAAAGATCATTAGTGGCAAGCGTGGGAGAGCGTCGCCGAGCAGCTCGCTGACGTGCTCCGCAAGGGCGACGAGGTGTACTGCGAGGGGAGCCTGAAGCTGAACGCTTGGACGGGGCAAGACGGCCAACAGCGAAGCGGTCTGAACGTCTCGGCCCGGAAATGCGAGCTGCTCGGCGCCATCGGTCGGCGGGCGCCCAAGGGAAAGACGGCCCGATCAGCGCCTTCGACGCCGCTTGCAGAACTGGAAGAGACCGACCTGTGAGCAGGGCCGCTCCTCTTCGCTACAGCCGCAAGAAGTGTTCAGCCAAGCCGAAGCTGGCAGCATGGTTGTCGGTGTCGTTACCAACACGAAACGCGGTAGAGCCAGTCAACTAATCGATGGAGTCGCAATGCACTCAACAGCGACCGAGTCGGGCACACTGACTCGACTAAAGAAGACGGCGGAATCAAAGCCGAAAGTAGGTCACTGGGATGCAGCCTAAGTATGGTGGTTCCAATACCGCGGACGATGAAGAGGAGAAGCTGGCTGCGGAAGTCAGCAGGGTCAGACAGTCGCTGCGATGGGAACAACCTTCCGACGGGGTCAGCCCTTTTAGCCATGAGCGCATGCGCGCTCGCGAGGACCGCTTTCTGCGAATAGGGGGTGCCTCTCCTGAAGGCGATAAAGAACCTCTCCTGGAGCACCAAGCAGGTCCTTCCAACGACTCACCTGACAGCGTTTCGGGAAATGTCTCCGGAAAGCGGATATCCGTTTGCCAGGCGGGCACCCAAACGAAGCTAACGCCTCCTCCAGTGCCGTCTGCGACGGCTAGTGAAGCACTCACAACCCGTATCATGCCTGGTCCACCTGCTCCGGAGGTGGCTCCCCTGAACCCGACAAGTCCTGAGACTGTGACATCAAATGCTGCTCTCCTGACTATGGCCACAAAAGCGGCGCGCATCTCGGCCGGTGTGAAGGCGCGGAACGACCACCGAAAGGGCCTACAAACCGAATTGGCTGAGCGGCCGATGGTTGATTTCAACGACGAGCACTGGACCTGGCTGCCAGTTTGCATCCGGACGAGCCACACCCTGAGCATCGCTGACAAGGGAGCGTACTTCGGGATCGCCTTCTTCGCTCGCGGAAGTGGCCGACAGTCGTCGGCATCGTATGCGGACATTGCTGACGTAGGTCGGATTTCTAAACGCCAAGCGAAAATCAGCGTGTCGCGTCTCTTGGAAACCGCACACCTCACGATGGAGAGAGGCAGCCCGAATCGCTACATGATTGCCGCGCTCTTCCCGTTTGACAAAATCTCCCATGAGATCGCCGCCGCTGCCGTAAGTTTTGAGGCGCTCTTGGTATACGCAGCCCTTGTCAGCCGCTCTGGCGATAAGGATCGCTGCTGGCCTGCGTATGGAAGGTTGGCTCAAGACGCAGGCCTTAGCCGTTCGAGTGCAATTAGAGCTGAGTCAGAGCTTGAAGAGGCGGGCGTGATCGAGGTACGGCAAGGTGATCGGCGCAGTAACACCTACATCCTTAAGAAGCGTATACGTGCAGACCTTCTACAGACCGAACTATTTCGACGTATGCAGTTGAGCAACCCCAATGATGCAGTCCGGAAACCCCGACTATGCAGTCCGGAAACCCCGACTGTGCAGTCCAGCGACCTAAATCAGAGTCTTGATACAAACACTGGATCCAGAGGCTCGAATGCAGAGAGCCAGCCGCAGCCTGCGGCTGCCGTTCAGGTAGAAGATACAACCCAAGTAGCAACTCCAATACTCTGTCCAGATAGTATTAGTCCTTCTTGTACAGAACGACACTTTTCGCGGAAGCATAATCCGTATAGCGATGGCGGGAACCTTGCCGAACAGCTAAAGCAGTACCCATACGCCAAAGCAATGGTTCGGCTGGTCCAGGAGTTCGGAGTTCCGAACGCGGAGTATTGCGTGCTCGAATACCTTAAGCAGTATCCCTCTACCACTGTGGCTGTGATCGAAACGTTTATTGATGAACTTGGCGATTCCCGCCGCAAGAGTCTGCGCAACCCGGCTGCGGTGTTAGCATGCCGACTTTTGGAGGGAGAGCCTTCTCACGAAGATAGCCCTGGCTTGAGGGACCGCAGGCAATTGGAAGAGCTTGAGGAAACAGACCTATGAGCCACTGCCATGTAGGTGAACAGCAAACACGCAGGTCATCTCGTGGCCTTAATCAAGCCAGCGGCGCGTCCGGCCGGGACTCCTGGCACAGGTTCGCCCGCGTAGGCGCTCGGGATCAGATCGCACATACACGCAAGCTGCTCGAGTTCGAAGCCGGGGGCTTGGACTCTCCCCTGGAGGAGCTAGAGGAGATTCGATTTTGATCGTTCTTGCGGTCGGCGCCCAGCGTCAAATCACACCGGCGCTGGCGGTCCGAGGGTGCGATGCCACTGGTGAGCCTCTGGGTGACGCCATTGTGCAGGCGCTCACTAATGACCGCGAGAAGGTCCGGATAAGAAAAGGATCGAAGAAAGCGTTGTTGGCGCCCGCCCTACCAGACGAACAGCAGAGGACAGTCTTTACTCAGTCTACCGGTTGCCACGGGCAGTACAGGCCTACGTGCAGCGCTGGATCGGTCAGCTGTCGTACCGGGAGCCGAAGGAGTACCTGCCATGCGACTCCGAAGGCGAGGACGATGGCCAGATATGCGAGAAGGCGTTGGTACTGGAACTTGGGAGTGACAAATGCTGTCGGGAGTGCCTGGAGGGAGACGAGGCGGCGCTCTGGGCGCAGGCAAACGAGATTCTGTATGGCTCGTGGGAAGACGAGGAGCGGCTCAGGGCAGTTGTCGATGACCTTAACGTGGAGGAGCTCGACGACCTGTAGGCCGGCGACGCAGCGCTCCCGCGATCTCAGGGAAGCAGTGCTGACCTGGGTCTACCACCACTTGGACCCCGTCGTTCGCACTTAAGCATCAGCGATGCCGCTGGGAATATGAGGGGCTATCGTCGGCGTCTTGGTTACAGTAACGGGAATGCGCTCAGGGTGGGTTGCACGGAAAAACTGCGGTCTTGAAGAAGCCTGCTTTGGAGCCCTGGACTGGCATGGTTCCGGTTGATTCAGCGGTAAGCAAATGCGGCACGCCCTTAGCTTCGCGACCAGGCGGCAACGCACAGCCGAGCCGCAGACGGTTTTCAACCTCGGCCTTCGGTGATACCGGAGACTTCACTTCTATCGGCAGACTCCAGAGATCGGCGAAGAGGAGCACACATGGAGGATAGAGACGCAACCCCATTGACTTCCGGCAAGGTAACTCCCTTCCGCCGCAATTATTGCTTTTGCGGCTGTGGGCACATCGAACCGGCGGATTGGTATCCAACACTTCCCTGGGATCGAGTAGTGCAGCGCGCGTTGGATCTTGGACAAGACTGCCCGAGCCTCGAATCAGTGTTAGATATCGACGGCACGGTGCTGGAATGGAGGGTGATGCTGGATCTCGGGTACGGGACTTTGTGTGCGTTCTGCCTCGATGAGAACGAGGAAGCCGAATGGGAACAGGCCGAGGAAATCTTCTCGGAAGAGTGGTAACCCAATGGCAATCTGGCGCCACTACTCCCGGCATGAAGAAGGAGATGTCAAATGGTGAGCACGTCCAAACGCTTTGGCAGGGGTGCTCTGCGCCTGCTCGAGGAGATAGCTGGCTGCACGTATAAGTTGCGCAGAGAAGGGCTGGCGCAGGGAGAGCAGCGCCGTTGTCGTGACGACCAGCATCGCTGGACGAACTCGACGCGAATCTTCTGCTTCATCGTCCGCGGCTGTGTTGTCTGCGGACTGATCGATCGCGCCACGCTGTGGTTGGTCCGGTACCCGTCGGATACGCAGGTTTGCGCCGGAGTCGGAGCTGAAAACGGCCAAAGTTATCTGGCAGCGTCCCCTGGAATGTGCGTGGTTTGCGGGCGTCTTATCGCAGATGCCGAGCAGCAGGTCTGCATAGAGGAGTGTTCGGCGATCTGGCTCGGTTGGCACTTCGTGGTATTCGCGGAGCGCCAGCGCTTGATGCGCCGGGACGTAGCGGAACTCTTCGTGCGGCACCTCGCAGGTGGCGAGCTCACCGACGACGAGCAAGAGCGGTACGAGCGGTGGCGGGAACAGGCCAGCGCTGCGCCCCACGTGTGTTTCCAACGGCGCGGTGGCCAACACCTTCCGTCAACCTACGCAGCGGCGCTGCCGGTGCAAACCGGAGGCGGGGAAGCGGGCGACAGGAACCTGAGCGCGGAGACCGCATCTCGCGGGCGCCGCGACGTGTTTCAGCTCCGTCGTCGGGTCAGTCATGCTACCCATGTCTGGCGTCAGGCGGGGTTGAGCCAAGGTGAACGCCGGTGTTGTGACGCGGGGCAACACATTTGGAGCCCGCCAACCCGCGTGCTGTACCTCACCATGGAGGCGTGCCAGGTTTGTGGTCTTCCCGGGCGTTCGGCGTTCCAGGATCCATGGGGTGCCTCCCGTATAGGTCCGGACGCCGACGAGGGAGTCTTGAGCTCCCGATCGGAACCCGGCATCTGTCTCATTTGCGGTCGTCTTGTCGCTGAGGCCTGGCTTCAGGTCTGCAGCGGGACCTGTGCGCAGACGTGGATCGACCGGCAGTGGATCGTGTTTGCGAACCCGGAAACCTTGATGCCGCGCGCGGTCGCCGAGTTCTGCGCTCGGCATGTGTCAGGCGCGTCGCTTACGGACACAGAGAGAGAGCTCTACCTGCATTGGCGCGCGGAGGCGACACAGGATTACCGCGAGCGGGACTCGGATCGCCCCGCGCAACGCTCGAACGATGACATCGATTTCTAACGTCGCGGTAGGATGTCGCACCGGCAAACAGGCTCGCTGTCTGTGCGCCACTCCTCCCGTGGCACGGGGTGTCCGCCTGTTATGACCGTCAACCGTGGGGGGAATATGGACCAGCAGACGCGAACAACGACATCGCGTCTGGGCGGCCACCCACGCTTTGCGGGCAACTTTGCCTCGCTGGATGTCGCTGCGGGCACCGCTCTGGAGTTTGCTGCGCACCTCGGCATTATCACCGCAGACGAGGCGGCGGCGATCCGTGAACGGGGACGACGGGCGATGCTGCAGCTTGGACGACAGGGGGCACGAGACCAAGAACGTGAACGTCCCGCCGTCCAGTTCCTGTTCGCACTCCGCGACCTTCTCGCTAGGGGCGAAAATGTGCTCTACGAACTCGTGCCGACGGGCAGGAGCCTTCGGGTCATCGAGCACGCTCAGGACGCTGCCGGACCCCTTGGCTGGCAAACCGACGACTGTTTCTTTCTGATCGGGAACGCGTGCATCGCCGCGATCACGTCCCAATTCGGCGCTCTCTCTGTGAGCCCCAGCATGATCTGGAAGGAACTCAGAGAACTACACATCCTCGTGCCGTCGCAGCGTGGCCGCCTAACATCGTCAGTCACAATTGACGATCAGCAGCAGTGGACGTACGCCCTGAACCGACGGCGCGTTGAGCAAGTGTGGAAGCGGCAATGAGCGGGTTGGTTTTTGCGATTTTGCGACTTTGCGGTGTTAATTCTGATGCACCACCAATCTCAGGGTAAGCACCATAGTTCGGCGGGCATGATGGCAGCACATGGTCTCGAGTTAGCTGACGGCGCTTACGCCGGTCTGCGGTGTCGCCCAGAATGGCGACCGGCTTCAGCAGCGAGTCTTGGTCTCAGCGTGGGATCCCCGATTAGGTTGTACGGCTGGAGGATTGCGATGCCGCCTCGCATTCCTAGCGAAGCCTGGATGCGCGAAAACGTGCGCGAGGAGCGGCTCACCAGAATTGCCGAGTGGCGCGACAACAGGATCTGGCACAAGACTGATCCTGACTACATGCGCGGCTTGTTCTGGGGAATCGCGTATCTCGCGCTCTATCACTCCCCTTTTCTGCCGTCCGATCTGCGCGCTGTGCTGCACGTCCCGGACCCACCCGCGGGCACAAACTGGCGGGTGATAGCAACGCCGTTGCATGAATTGGAGAGGCTGGAGTTCATCGAACTGAACGGCACGACACGCAGCTCCAAGATGACTGGTGGCCAGAAGCGTCTGGAGTGGCGTGCGGCGCGCGGACTGGAAGTGGAGCTAGCGAAGTATATCCGCGACAGGTTCGGTCCGCGCCCGGCGTACCTGCCCGCAGCAAAGCGGATCGGTCGTAGTGTCCCTCAGGAGCAAAACGATGGCTAGGCAGCACCGGCTGCCGGTCCAGACTCGGAGCACGCCGCGACGGAACGGGCCGAGAACGTGCGCGGGCTACGGGCGGTGATCGCGCCGCGGATCAATGCTGTGACGCAAACGGAGAATCGACCGCCGGGAGCGCCATGCCGCTGCGACAAGATCCAGGGGAGGCGGGTCTGAAGACGCAGCGTGGTCCCGCGCTGGCCGACCATTGAGCGAACGTGAGCCAACGAGGAGGAGTCCGGTGAACGCCCTTCCCCCCAAGAACGCACAGCACATCGCAAAGCGCGATCCAGCACACAAGCCGCGGGGCGATCAGCGCGCCCGAGAGCCATTCTCGAAGCGAAGACTGCATCTCCAGCAAGGGTATGGACGGGCTCGAGGATGCTGAGTTCTGACACTGATGGGCCGAGCCCACGAGTTCGGTCGTGTCATCATCGACGACGCCAGAATGGCGAGCCTGACGGCTGCGGTGCATGCGTCAGGCCAGAGACGAGTCCAGCTCGGCCGCCGAGTTGCGGGCGATGCTTCTTACTCGCACACACTATAGAAATAGGGCGAGTATTATGCTTATGAGCATAAGTGGATACACTCCGCTTCAGGCGTCGCGGCGACGGCGACAAGCGAGTATTGGGCGGTACGCACACTCGCGGAGAAACTACAGTTTTTAGCGTCGGAAACTACGAATGACTGTGCTGATCGCCTCTGGCCCTGAACTGCCGAAGCACCCGGGCGGGCGTCCGCCTGGACGGGGAAACCGGCGCACCGATCCCGTGCTGATCGCGCGGATGGAACGGGTGCACGATGCCGTGATGCGTGGTCGCCACTACGCCGAGATCGCGGAGCAAGAAGGCGTGTCGGTTGAGACGATCGACGACGATATCCAGTTCCTGGACGGCCAAGCTAAAACGCGGTTTAAGCGCACTCTGCAAGAGCGTGCAGATCATGTTGAAGGCATCTTCCTCAAGGGTGCCGATATGGCGGAGCGGACCTATTACTCGACCCCCGATCCGCATGCGCAAATCAAAGCGGTCAACAGCATGGTGACATGCGGCGATAAGTTGATGAAGTTCTACCGGCTCGAACAGCCGACCGTGGGCGAGCACCAAGCGGCGTCGGAGAAGGAAGGGGCCGACGGCGCGGCGGTCACGATCAACAACGATAACCGGCAGCAGTTCGCTATTGGCAGCCTGGAATGGCGCGCTATGATGGCAGAGCTGGAATCCCAAGTTCCCCAAGGAAATATCAGTGACTACCGGGAAGAGTTAGGCGCCGACAACATCAAGCTGCCTGGAGAGGTGCTGGACGTCGATTACGACCCCGATGCCGAAGAGGGGGATGAGGAACTGTGACACTGCGAGCGCGGCGGCTTGTTACTGGCTCCAGAGCAGGACGCAGCGCGTGCTCGGCCGTGCTCCCGCTCGTCGTTGTGCTCGTCGCCTGCGGATCCACGTCTCACCGCTCCCTGATCGCCTCGTCGGCGGTGGCGGCTTGCCCGGAGTCACCCGTCCTGCGGAGCACTGGCGGCAACGTGGTCGAGCGCGACGGCGGCGCGATCACCGTCCGCATGCCGCCGTTGGCGGCGGGGCACGAGACAAAAGCGCTGTGGCGACCAACAAACGGCTACGGCTATCAGGCTCCGATGTTGGCGCTTACGGCGGAGCGGCTCGACGCACCGGCCCCACCGATTCAGGGGACTCTCCTCCATGCGACGCTGGACCGGGCGGGCACGATAGACGGCGGCTACCCATCGGGGATCGCGGTGCCTACGGCGGGCTGCTGGCGATTCACGGCGCACTTGGGGAGCACTGACGCTGTGGTGACTGTCCGCGTCAGCAGTTAGGGCGCGACGGGCGAGCAATGAGTCCGTCCGCAGAGGGTGGGGATATTTGAATTCACGCAGGGGATATACGAAATGGAAGCGTTGGTTGCCGCGGGGCCGGATCTGAAGCGGGGTCCAGGTCGACCGCCGGGTCGGGGGAACCGTGGTACGGATCGGGTCATCAACGCTCGTATGCAGCGCGCCGCAATCGCGGTGGAGTTGGCCACGCCGGTAGCCGATATCGCCATCCGTGAAGGCGTCTGTGAAGACACGATCTACCTGGACCTGGAGTGGTTGGATAACGACGCGCGTGAGCAGCTTCACGCGACGGCCCAAGCCCGCTTTGATTCCATCGCTGATGTCTATGACGAGAACATCAAGTTGGAGAAATGGGCATTCTGGCATCTCACAGACGACGGCGCGCGGGTGCGGGCGCTGGTAGCGCGGGGGAAGGATAACGAGCGGCGCGCGAAGTTCCATCGCCTGGATACGCCGACTGTGGGTGAGCAGCAGGCTGCGAAAGCGGCAGCCGAGCAAGAGCGTACCGGCATGAACGTCACGGTCAGCAACGATAACCGCCAGCAGTTCGCCATCGGCTCCATGGAGTGGCGGAACTGGATGGCTGAGCTGAAGGCGCAAGTGCCGCAGGGGAACATCTCCGACTATCGGGCCGAGCTGGGCGCCGACAACATCAAGCTGCCGGGTGAAGTTCTGGACGTCGATTATGACCCCGACGCGGAAGAGGGAGACGACGAGCTATGACCGCGCCAAGCGGGTTCACCGTGGCTGGTCCTTCGACGCAAGCGCTTGAGGTGCGGATCGGGGATAGCTGGCAAGAGGTGCTCCGGATCCAGTTTCGTGATGTGGGCGACTACAACATCGAGACGCCACGCACGCTTCCGGCCGAAGCGACGGCGATCCGGCTGGTGACCTACCTCTCTCTGGAAGCGTTTCTGGCGCTCCAGCCGTCGCAGGCCGTGCATATCAATGATGTCCCAGCGCTGCCCCATGCCCGACCAGATGTGGACCTCGAAACCTGAAGCCTGGAGCTCGGCGATCACCTCGCGGGCCAGCGGACGCAGTCGCAGCCGGACATCGATCAGCGTGTCGTCAACGTCGAGACAGATGCGGCCGCGCTGCGCACCGAGCCCCGGTCCGTCCGGCCGCGTCGTTATTTCGTCGCTCGAGCCCAAAGTCACCGTCCGCCGCGTCCCTGGAGCGCCCGGTTGACCGCGGCTGCCCACAGCCTAAACCGCTTCCACCATTCGCGTGCCAGAGCGGGACCCGCCTCGACACCGGCCACATGTTCCAGCGGCAACTCGAGCCGGCTCTCGAGCGCCAATATCTTATCGATCCCCTGGATGTGAACGGTCAGGGTGTCGACGGTCAGCTCCACGGTAGCCATCACTCCATCCTCGAACACTCTGTGGTACACCCTGCATCACCGTACAACTCGGCGTTCAGCGTGCGCCGTCCGCCTTTCCACGGGGGCCAGGAACGGCCGGCCACTGCGCTTTCTTGCGCAAGCGTTCGCCGTACGCGTGGCCATCGCCGCGGACACCGGTACACTGCGATGGAGACTACGTGGGTGGAATTGAACCGCGGCCTGGCGTGCGGCTCTGGTGGATAGAGTTCTCGACCTGCTGGAGCCGGTTCGCTTGCGATTCGACGGCGGAGAAACAAAAGGCGATAGAATACGATTTCGAACCTGGATGACGTCAGGAATTAATGCTGGAACAACCGTCCGTCAGGATTGTGGACAAGACACTGCGCATTCTTCGACTGTTCGGGGAACGCCAGACGGAGTGGGGGCTGGGCGCCCTGGCGCGGGAAGTCGGCATCCCAAAGACCACCGTGTACCGTATCCTGCG
Organism: Chloroflexota bacterium; assembly: GCA_036732245.1. Classification (GTDB taxonomy): domain Bacteria; phylum Chloroflexota; class UBA5177; order UBA5177; family UBA5177; genus JANWJD01. Next base: position 12,304 of record DAINCT010000007.1, read on the forward strand.
CGTGCTCCAACTACACGGGTTTCTCGTTCAGGCCCCGGATACGCGCAGGTTTCGGCTGGGGCTCGCCGCGCTCGAGCTTGGACGCCGTGCGTATGAGGGCCTGGAACTCTCACGCGTCGCCCGGCCGATTATGGAACAGGTGGCGGCGCTAACTGACGAAACCGTGCTGCTGCAGGTTGTGGACAGCGACCGAAGACGAGTGGTCTGTATCGAGCGGGTGCAGCAGCGGTCCGGACTTCAACTCATCCTCGAGGTAGGAGCGACGGCTCCTCTGCACGCGGGCTGTTCGTCAAAAGTGCTGCTCGCCTTCCTGCCGGAGGTATTGATCGAGGCGGTGATCGAAGAAGGGCTGCCCGCCGTTACACCCCATACCATTACCGAGCCCGCACGTCTGCGCGATGAACTTGCAGACATTCGACTCAAGGGGTATGCGGTATCAATCGAGGAGACGGACGTGGGCGTCGCCGGAGTCTCGGTACCGGTGCGCGACTACAGCGACAGACTGGTGGCCAGCCTCACGATCTCCGGACCGCTTGCCCGCATCCACGAAGCCAACATCAACAAGTACGTCGAAATCGGCCTGAGTGGCGCAATGCAGATCAGCGCACTGCTGGGGTACCGGCGTGGAGGCGGCCTGACCGGCATCGAACCTGGTCCACCGCTCGTCGCGCGATAGGGCGGGCACGACCGCGCGCTGTAAGGCGCGGTCGTGCCGTTTGTCCTTTGGCTGCTGCCCGGCAGGCTCGTGGGTTCTAACGTCTGGCTCGCCGGCGCTTCGCCCTGCCTGGACTGACGCAGCAGTTCCGGCGGAGGCCTATGATGACTGGCGGCGCATCTCCCGCCTACTCGAAGCCAAATACACGCGCCGCGTTGCCGAAGAGCCATTTCTCTTTGACGCTGTCCTTGAGCGGCAGCGCGAGATACTCGGCAATCAGCGTCTCGTACGACTCGCCGAACGTAGACCAGGAGAAGCCCGTCATGATCTTGTCCTGGATCAACGAGTTGCCGAGCTGCATCAGCATCTCCCAGCCCGAGCCAGGAGTGCCAAAGTGGCGCGGTCGATGAGCCGAGGTGTCGCAGTAGAGGTTGGGATGGCGGCGCAGCAACGCTACCATCTCGTTGACCCAGGGCCAGCCGCTCAAACCAGCGATCAGCGTCATCTCGGGGAAGTCCATGCAGATCTGGTCCAGGTTGCGGGGGTGGCCGAGGTCGTACGGGCGGTCGGTGCCGTAGTTCATCGACGAGTACACGCGCACCGGAATGCTCAGTTCGACGGCCTTGGCGTACATGGGGTAGTAGCGCCGGTCGCTCGCCGGTATGCGTTCCCGCAGCGGCGACATCGAGAGCCCAACGAGCCCTTCCTCGCGCACCAGCCGCTCGAACTCACGCACGCCCCGCATACCGTCATACGGGCTGATCACGGCAAAGCCGAAGAAGCGCTCAGGGTGTGCTCGGACAACTTCTCCGGTCTCCGTATTGGTACCTGCCCGAACCATGCCTTTGACCACGCCCGCTTTGTCCAGCATCGCGGCGAACTCGTCCAGGCTCATCTGCGGTCGGGGGTTCCTTACGCCGCCTGCACCGCGGCCGACAAAGATCCGGGAGTAGTTTGCCATCCCATGACCGGCGGCCACTTCCTGCTCTCTGCCGCGGAACGTGTCGCCGGAACCCTGGATCTCGGGGCCAGGATGCCCTTCGTCCTCCTGATGCTTCGGTAGCAGGCACTCCATGTCGATCACTCGAACCATAGCGGGGATCTCCTTTCAATCGCTGCCCGCGCCGTCTGCGCCGCGCATCAGCGGCGCTCTCAGCGCAATTCGACTTCCATCTTCGATCCAACGCCCTGTAGGCCAACGCCGCCCTGCAGGTGGCTTGCCAGACGCTGCCGGTATTCCGGGTCCACCTCCTGCAGCAGGCCGGTCTCCAGCATCCCGGCCAGATCGGTGGGATCGCGCGCGACCATCCCCTGTCGCGGCCGGTCCGCGATCACGCCCTCTGCCGCCAGCTCGTCCATCAGCGCGTCAAGCTCTGCGTCGCGGATATCCAGGTATTCGCCCAGCACCTCGCGCGTGTGCTCGCCGAAGTCCGGCGCCTGGCGGCGCGTCGTAGCCTCGCTCTCGGACATCTTCCACCCGGGACGGATGAAGGGCCTCGAACCGACCTCAGGCACCGCGTTCGGCGCGGGCATCATTTCGAAGAAGCCCCGTGCCGCCAGCTGTGGGTCCAGCCAGACATCACGGGAGTCGGCGACGGCCGCCGCATCGATGCCTGCGGCCTGAAGCTTCTTCTCCAGCTCCAGGGCAGCCCAGCCGCCGGTGGCAGAACCGATGAACGCGTCCAGCGCGTCCTGGTTGCGACGCCGTGCGTCGAGAGTGACGAATCGTTGGTCGCCGGCCAAACCGGGCAGGCCGAGCACGCGAGAGAGGGCGGCAAATTGTACGTCTGTCGCGATCGACAACGCCAGCCAGCGATCCGCACCAAGACAGGGATAGACGCCCTGCGGCGCCCGCCAGGGATGGCGGTTCGCCATGCGCTCTTGAACACGACCGTTCATCGTGTAGTCGAGGATCGCCTCGGGGATCGTGGCCACGCCCGCCTCGAAGTGGGAAAGATCCAGCCACTGGCCGCGCCCGGTGTGTTCTCGTTGCTCCAGCGCGCCCAGGATCGCGTAGCTGCCGTAGTAGGCGCCCGCGACGTCTGGAAAGGTCACGCCAAGACCACCTGAGCCGCCCCGCTGAGGCGGACCGTCTTCGTAGCCTGTGAGCATCATCAAGCCATCAACGGACTCAGTCACAGGGCCATAGGCGCGGTAGTTCTGCCAGGGGCCGGTCTGACCAAAGCCACTCGACGAAAGCAGGATGATGCGCGGATTCACCTCCGCCAGCCTGTCGTAGGTCAGATCGAGGTTTCTCAGTACGCGCGGCGTGAAGTTCTCGGCGACCACATCGCTCACAGCGACGAGTCGCAGGAAGAGCTCGCGGCCTTTCGGCTTTGCCAGGTCGATCGTCACGCCTCGCTTGTTGCGGTTCAGCATGTGGAAACTGCCGCCGTAGTTGTATGCCGGCTCGTGCATCTCATTGTTCGGCTGCGGCCCCCAGCGCGACTGTTCAGGGCGTATTTCCGACTCAATCTTGATTACGTCTGCACCCATGCCGGCGAGCGGCGTGATCGCCAGCGGCAGTACGAAGACCATGCCAAGCTCGAGAATGCGGATCCCCTCGAGCGGCAGATCGCCGTGCGTGTTGCTGCTCATATAATTCCGGCTCCGACCAGCGCGGCAACCTCGTCCGGCGATAGCCCCAGTGCTCCGAAGACTGCCTCGTTGTGCTGGCCCAGCAGCGGGGCGGGAGCCACCGAGTCTCGCGGTCCATTGTTTGTGAGAGGAACCTTGCCCGGCATCCTGACCCGTCCGGCCACGGGATGATCCTGTTCCGTGAAGAAGCCTCGTTCCAGCAATTGAGGCGAGTGCACGACTTCCTCCGGGGTCTGCAGCGCGGTCAGGGTGAGGCCCGCTTCTTGCCCCTCGTGAAAGACGTCCTGCGTGGTGCGCTGCTTGAGCCGCTCGCCCGCCAGGCGGTCGATCTCTTCTGCATTGTCCCGCCGGCCCCGCGGCGTAAGAAAGCGCTCCTCGGCCAGTTCGGGCATCTCCATGAAGGCCGCGAAGGGACCCCACCACGTCCCGATACCTGCGTACGAGGGCATGATCCAGCCGTCGCTCGTTTCCATCGGACGCGAGTTCACCAGGCGCGGCATGTCGCCGGGGCCGCGCTTCATGATGCCGCCGGTGTGGGAATACAGGTTGAGCGCCGGGAAGGTGATCCAGGCGACGGTTTCCTGCAACGAGATATCGATCTGCTGGCCGAGCCCGCTCCGGCGCGCCCGCCTTACGGCCGCAAGTGTGGCGGCCGACGCGTTCACACCGGCGAGGTGCTGAGCTTGATTCAGCCCCTGTTTCAGTGGCTCACGTTCCCCGCGGCCGGTGATGTACATCATGCCGCCTGCCGCGTAGGCGGTGATCTCTGAACCCTCGTAGGCAGCCTTGGGGCCGTCCTGGCCATAGGTGCTGATCGAACACACAACCAGCCGCCTGGAGATGGCTCCCTCGGGCAGGGGCAACGAACGCAGCACACCTGCGCCGAGATTCTCGATCAGCACGTCGGCGTCCTCGAGCAGCCGTGCCAGCAGCGCGGCGCCGGTCGTGCAGTGGATGTCCAGCGTAATCGCACGCTTGGCAAAGTTTAGATAGAGAAAAAGCCCGCTCTTCTCAGGGTGAGGCAGGTCGCCGGGGAACGGACCCGCGCGCCGTGTCTCGTCTCCGCCCCGCGGCTCAACCTTGATCACGTCCGCGCCCACGTCGGCGAGCAGGCGGGCACCGAAGGCCGCGGAGATTCCGCTGCCGAGTTCTACGACCCGCAGGCCGGTGGATTGCCAGAGCTGCATGCTCTCCACTCTCCGCAACTCAGCCTTCTTACCGGCTGAGCTGCGGCCCCATGCGCCGGGTGGCGGCGCACCGCCTCAACGCGCGCCCGCGGTCTCGGACGCGACATGCTGCCGCACGGCTTCCAGTGAAACAGGAATCTTTGTTGGCGGCGCCACAGCCTGGAAAGCGGCACGGGCGTCCTTCAGCCCGTTGCCGGTGACTACGTGCAGCACCCGCTCCTCGGAGCCAATGATGCCTCGTTCGACCGCTGCTTTGATACCCGCCAGAGCGGCAATCCCGGCCGGTTCGCCGAAGACGCCCGCACGACCCGCCAACAGACGCATCGCCGCCAGGATCTCGTCGTCGCCCACGTCGACCATCGCACCGCCCGACTCGCGCACGGCGCGCAGCGCCTTGACCGCGTTGCGAGGCTCTCCCACGGCGATCGAGTCGGCGAGCGTGACAGCCTGCTGATATTCGACCTGTTCTGACCCGGCCTCGAAGGCGCGGCTGATCGGGTTGGCGCCACCTGCCTGCACGCCGAGCAGCCGGGGCAGACGCGGCAGCACACCAAAGCGGTGCATCTCCTTGAGCCCCTTCCAGATGCCTGCAATCGTGCAGCCGTCGCCTACGGAGACGGCAACCCAGTCGGGTATGTCCTGCGCCAGCTGTTCGCCGATCTCCAGGCCGCAGGTCTTCTTGCCTTCGACCAGGTAGGGGTTGACGGCGCAGTTGCGATTGAACCAACCGAATTCCCTGGCCGCGTCCATGCACAGCCAGTACGCCTGGTCGTAGCTGCCGTCCACGAGCATGACGTCCGCGCCAAAGATCAGCAACTGCGCCACCTTTGCCTCGGGCGCGGTAGCAGGCACGAAGATATGGGCTTTGAGGCCGAGGTTCGCCGCCATGCCGGCGAGTGAGCTGGCGGCGTTGCCCGTGGACGCACAGGCGATCTCACGGAAGCCCAGCTCTCGCGCACGGGCTACGCCGACCGCTGAGGCGCGATCCTTGAACGAGCCGGTCGGCAGCCGCCCGTCGTCCTTGATCAGCAGCTCCGCGATGCCGATCTCGCGGCCAAGAGCCGGCAAGCGATAGATGGGTGTCATGCCGAGTTGCAGCGTTGGCACGTTGGCTCTGTCTTCAACCGGCAACAGCTCGAAGTAGCGCCAGATTGACTGCTCAGGTCTCGCTGCGAGCACCGCGGCGCCGAACCCGGACGCCGCGATCGCGTCGTAGTCGAACTCGACGTCGAGGATGCCGCTGATGCCGCAGCGCGGGCAGGTGTACTCGACTTCGCCGTATGGATAGACCGCCCCACACTCGACGCAGCGGAGCTGCTTTATCTTGTCCACCGTCACCCTCCCCGGCGCTCCGCCTACTCCAGCCCGAGCAGGCCGCTGGGCGTCCTGGTCATCATGCGTTCCAGGTCCGAGGCCTTTACACCCTTTTCGTACAGGCACTGGGCGTAGAGTCGCATGGCCTCCGGTGCGATCGGGTTATGGGTCTGACCAGCGTCGCTCATGATCACGCAGTTGTCATAGCCGACTGTATCCATTGCGTGTCTCGTCTGTTCGATCGTGGCATACGCCCACATCGGCGACACCGTGCAAAAGCCAAATTCAGCGATAACGCCGAGTTTGGCCATCTCCAGCATGAACTCTTCGTTCATGCCCGCAGGCACCCGAAAGAACGGATGTGTCAGCAAGATCTTCTGCACGCCGCGCCTGCGGGCTTCCTGCACCAGCGGCGTGATCTCTTCGAGGGATAGGTGTGCGGTACCGAGAATCGCGTCATGTTTGGCGATTAGCTCCAGCACGACGATGGTCGCGGCAGTGAGCTTGCCGTCAGCGTCGAGGATGCGGATCGGATCGCCCCAGGCGAAGCTGTCCTCGCCCTCCTGCACGTCGTACTTCTCACGGCCGCCGTGAATATCGACGTGGTGCGCTGAGTCGATCGTCGGCATCCACACTTCCTTGGCGCCGAGCCGCAATCCGACCTCCGCGGCGGCAGGATTGATGCCGCCGACGAAGTGGTTCAGCACGACGCCGCCGAAGATCTTGATCTCGGGAAACTCGCTCTGCAGCAGGTAGGCGCGGCTCACGCTGCTCTCATGGTGCGACTTGAGCACAATCGCCCGCATCCCCGCCTCGGAAGCGGCGCACACAACCTGCCGGTCGTCGGCGAGCCGCGGAAAGATGCAGGGGAACGAGTGGACGTGGAGGTCTACAGCGCCCTTGACATCGACGAGCTCCATGCTTTTACCTCGTTGCGCTTTCCGAAAGTTCGAGCTCGCTCTGACGCAGTCCGGCGATCTGCTCCTTGACAGCCTGAAGCGCGGCGAGGTTGCTGGTCACCATCGGTACGTCATAGATGATCTTGAGCGCCGATAACGCGTTCATGGCGTGGAAGTTGGTGCAGGAGAGAAACAGCGCTTCACCGGGAACCCGAGCGCCGAGGCGCGAGCGGACGAAGTCGACGATTTCGTCGGGGCTGACGCTGGCGATGTCGAAGTTGTTGGTGATGCCCATGCCGTGCATCGCCGTTACCTCGATGCCCTCGGCTTCCACGCTCGCCTTGATGCGCAGATTGAGCTCGTCGGCGTATGGCGTGATCACCGCGACTCGGGTCGCGCGTGTGTCGCGCAGCGCCTTGTTCACCGAGGCGATCACACTGACCGGTGCGGCGTTTGTGACCCCAGCGATGCGCCCGCAGAGTTCCTGGTCGTACTGTTTGCCGCGCAGCGCTCCCGCGCTCGTGCAGCCGAACACCACCACGTGGGGCAGTGCGGTGCCCACGGCCCCCGCTGCCGGCATCGTGAACTCGTCGAGCATCCGCTCTTCGCCCGCAACGGTCGTGTCCACCATGTACATGCGGCCCGTGTGGACCGTGGTGTCATGGGCGAGGTTGCGGTAGAAGTCCACTTCCATGACGGTGTTGGAGGAGGGAATCAGCAGTCCTACCCGCCAACTCATGAGGTCAGCTCCTGCAGGAGGTTGTAGATCCGCTCCGGAGTGGCCGGAGTCTGCGTTACCCGGACACCGACCGCATCATAAATCGCGTTCAGTATGGCGGGTGTCGTCGGAATCGTCGCCGGCTCCGATACCCCTTTTGCTCCGTACGGCCCGCTCGGTTCAGGCACTTCGACGATAAGGCATTCTATCTCCGGCACGTCCATGATTGTGGGCAACAGATAGAACGCGAGCGATGCCGTCTTCGGATAGCCTGCTTCGAGGACGTGCTGCTCGTACAGCGCATAGCCGATGCCCATCACCGCCCCACCCTGAATCTGGCCCTCCACTCCGAGCGGATTGATCGCCTTGCCGGCGTCGGTCGCCGATGCGAGGCGCGTCACCTGGACGAAGCCCGTTTCGGTATCGACCTCGACTTCCGCCAGCTGGGTTGCCCAGCCAAAGGTCTGATAGGCGTCGCCCTGAGATGTCTCCGCATCGACGTCGCCCGTGGTGATGTCCTGCCAGCCCCAACCGATGCAGCGTTTGCCCTGCCGGTGCATCTCGTCGACGACGCTGACGACGGAGACACCGCCGGATTTGGTCACTCGATGGCGCACAGAGTGCCCGGCGATCTCCAGGTCATCGACGGGCGTCTCTATGAGTTGGGACGCCGTCTGGAGCAGGCGCTCCTTGAGGTCGAGCGCCGCGTTGCGAACCGCAACACCCTGGACATAGGTTGCGCGGCTGCCGGAGGTGGGGCCCGAGTCGGGTGTGCTGCCGGTGTCGGCATTCATCACCCTCAGCTGGTCCATGGTCAAGCCAAGCTCGCTGCCGGCGATCTGGGCGAGCAGGGTCTGAATACCCTGGCCCAGGTCGCACACACCCGTGTATACGGTTGCCGTTCCGTCCTCGGCGATCTCGATGTGCGCCGCACCGATGTCGGGACGGTTGAAGCCGTAACCAATGCCGTAGAACATTGAACCGAGGCCGACGCCGCGCTTCTTCATCGGTCCGCCCACCCCAGCTTGTTCTGTGCCATGTAGTCCTTGATGCGTAGGAGGGTGGCCTCGATTCCTGCACCGGCGCCCATCAGCTGGCCGGTGGCCGACGAGAGCCCTTCCTTGAGGCAGTTCTTGAGGCGGAAGTCGAGCGGCGACATCAGAAGCTTGTGCGCCAGCATGTCCATCTGCGACTCATGCGCTACCGCGGCCTGGAGCACGCCGAAACCTCGCATGGCGCCCGAGATCAGGTTGTTGGTGTAGACAGTATATGTATCCACTTTGACGTTAGGCACGAAGTAGGGGCCGGTGGCATGGATACCGGCCTTCTTGACCACATAGGCGCCGAGGGAGGCATACGGGCCGGTATCGCCGTACAGCGTCGCTTCGACCGCAGTCAGTTTGCCATCGGCCCGCGCCCCCGACCTATAGCGGATTACGAATGGATGGCGCTTGGAATTGGCGAACAAGGACTCCGCCCGCGTGTAGACCAGCCGCACCGGCCGCCCGGTCTTCAGGGCCAGCAGGCTCACGTGGATCTCAGTGGTGATGTCGTCTTTACGGCCAAAGCCACCGCCGACAGGCATCTGCACCACACGGACTCGATTCATCGGCAGGCCGACGTTGGGCGCGATCTGGCGTCGGTCACGGAATGGGTACTGGGTGGATGTCAGCACGTTCAAGACGCCGAAGCTGTCCAGGTGCGCGAGGCCCGCCTCCGGTTCCATGGGCACGTGGTCCATCGAATGCGTGCGATAGGTGCATTCGACCGTGACGTCTGCCTGGGCGAATCCGGCCTCGATGTCACCTTTGCGCACCATCGTGTGCTGCAAAAGGTTACCGCCCTCGTGTACGGCCGCCGCCCCAGGCGCGAGCGCATCCTCGATCGTGAATACCGCGGGCAACGGCTCGTAATCGACGATGATTCGTTCGGCGGCCTCTTCGGCCAGTTCCTCAGACTCGGCGGCCACCAGTGCAACCGGGTCCGCAATCGAGCGCACCTTCTCGTGGGCCAGCACCCGCTGATCGAGGATCGCCAGCCCAAAGCGGTTCGGTCCGGACACGTCTGCCGCGGTCAGTACCGCATGCACACCGGGCATCGCCGCAGCAACGCGTGTATCGATGCTGCGGATCAGCGCATGGGGATGCTTACTCCACAGGATCTTCGCATGCAGCATGCCAGGCATGGACAGGTCGCCGGCATAGATGGTGGCGCCCTGCACCTTCTCCCACCCGTCGAGACGCGGTGGTGAGGCGCCGATCAGGCTCTGTGGCTGAACGTCTTCGCCCGCTGTGATCCGATCGGCGCGTGGCGAATTGATGATCATTGGCCGCTCTCCCAACTCGCTTCCTTCCGCACCGCGAAGTCAGACTAGCCTGCCGCCACTTGACGCTGGCTTGCCTGTTGGACCGCGGCCAGTATCTTGTTGAAGCCTGTGCAACGACAAATGTTCCCCGCCAGGTACTGCTTGATCTGCTCATCGCTCGGGCAAGGGTTCTCCTGCAACAGCGCGAACGCGCTCACGACGAAGCCCGGAGTGCAGTAGCCGCACTGAGTGCCGCCCAGCTCGACGAACGACTGCTGGAGAGGATGAGGGACTCCGTCACGGGCGATCCCTTCGATCGTGACGGTGTCCTTACCCACTGCATCGCCGATCAGCACCAGGCAAGAGTTCACCGGTTTGCCGTCCAGCAGCACAGTGCAGGATGCACACTCGCCTTCGTTGCAGCCCTTCTTCGAACCGGTGAGTCCGAGCACGTCCCGCAGGGTATCGAGCAAGGTCTGATACGGCTCGGTCTCAAATTCGCGGAGCTTCCCATTGATCGTCTGCTCATAGCGTTGCTTCACGATGACGCCTTTGTACTGCCGTTTTGGCTGGTTCCCTGGCGGGATCCATTGAAATGTCCGGCCGGCGATGCAGCTCCGCGCGCCCGCTGCGCTGCCAGCTCGACCACCCGCCCTGTCAGCACCGCGATCATCGCGCGCCGGTACGCCGCGCTGCCGCGCATGTCCGTAATCGGCCGCGTCTCCTGCGCTGCAATCTCTCCGGCTTGTTTCAGCAACGCCGGAGAGGGGGCATTGCCTCGCAACACCGCCTCCGCGCCCGCGGCCCGCAGAGGCACCGGCGCAACCGCCCCCAGCACGATGCGGCAATCTGTGACCCGCCTGCTGCCGTCCAACTGGACGGTGGCGGCGACGCTGACCACCGCAATGTCCATCGCCGACCGTGGCGTGAGGCGCTGGTAGACGTTGCCGCTGTTCGCCGGCGGGGGCGGGATATGGAAGACGGTGAACAGCTCGTCGGCCGCCAGGATCGTCTTGCCTGGGCCGACAAAACACTCATCCAGCGAGACGTTCCGCGAACCGCCCGGCCCTGCGATCTCGCTCGTCGCTCCCAGTGCGACCAGTGGCGGGATGCTATCGGCCGCCGGCGAAGCGTTGCCGACGTTGCCGCCCACGGTGGCCAGGTTGCGGAGCTGCACGCCAGCAACGAGCGCGGCCGCCTCACTCAGCGCGGGATAGTGCAAGCGCACAGCGGGGTCGGTTTCCAGCTCACGAAACGTGACCAGCGCACCGCATGTGAGCCCTTCAGCCGGGTCATACCGCAATTCGTTCAGCCCGGGGATGGCCTTGATGTTGATAACCGAACGATAAGACCGCACGCGGCGGCGCATCTGCAACAGCAGATCAGTGCCGCCGGCGAGGATCGCACCGGCCTCGCCTTCGGAGGCGAGCAGCCGAAAGGCCTCGCTCAGGGTCTGGGGCTCATGGTAGTCGAACGGCATGTGATCTCTTCCGAGGGCAACCCGATTAATGGGAGACGTCCGCCGCTGATTGGGCCAGCCGCCATTCCTCGACCGCGGCAGGTTCGGCGGGTCCGCCGGGCAGGACTGTCGCCAGGTCCTTGATCACGAAGTTGCTGCACGGCCGCAGATGAATCTCAGCGCCCGCTGGCACCGGTGTGGCGCAGCCTTTGCGCAGCTTGCCGTCGAGATTGATGCGGCAGCTGTCGCAGATTCCGCGACCGCATGTGTAGTTGCGGTAGCCAAGCGTGGGATCGAAGTGTTCATAAATGTAGTGAAGCAGCGTCAGGACACTGTGCCGCTGCTCGTAGGGCACCTGAAAGACTTCCCAATGGGCGGCAGCGTTCGCCTGCGGATTGAAACGTTCGATGTGAACGGTGACCGGTTTATCGCTCACGCTACCGTCACCTCCGCACGTTGCTCGAGGCGGATGACCGGGGCGGTATCGAGCGAGATCGCTCCACCGGCCGCTTTGCGCAGCAGTGTGTGGCACAGCCACTCCGGTTGGGGCTCCGGGTAATCGGTGCGGAAATGGTGGCCGCGGCTCTCCTTGCGGAAGAGCGCCGACCGCACCACCGCCTCGGCTACCTCCAGCATGTTCCCCACTTCAAGCGCATCCTGCCATTCGAGCGCATACGGCGGCTTGAACGCCGCCCGCACCCTCGGCAGCTCCTCCTGCTGCATGTGCTGGATCACCCGCAGGCACTCGGTCATGCCGGCGGCATCCCGCTTGTGCGCCATGTACTGCTGCATCGTCCGCTTTAGCTTCTTGCGCAGTTCAACGGGGCGCAGTGAGCCGGGGGTGTCGACGACGACCGCATTGAGGCGCTGAAGCTCTCGCGCGATCAGGTCCTGGTCGATGCTCGGTCGAGCAGCGTGCAGCGCGTAGTCCGCAGCGTAGGCACCGGCACGCCGCCCGAAAACCTGCGTTTCAGCCAGCGCATTGCCGGATGTGCGGTTGGCGCCATGAACGTTGCCCGACACTTCGCCTGCCGCGAACAGCCCGGGGACGGTTGACTCCGTGCGCTCGTTGATACGGATTCCACCCAGGCAATAGTGAGTGCCGGGCTTGACCTCGATCGGCTCTTTCGTGATGTCCACGCCGAGATCCCGTAGCTCGGTGTAGGGGAGCGAGTCGAGCGTGTGCAACAGTTCGAAGATCTCTTTCTGCGAGCGGGGAGACTGCCGCAGGTCGATGTAAACACCGCCGTGAGGCGTGCCACGACCCTCATCGATCTCCTTGAAGATGGCCTTCATCATGATGTCGCGCACCGGCAGCTTATAGCGTTCCTCCACCTGGGGCAGGAACTCCTCGCCGCGGCCGTTTACCATCTTGCCCGCGATGTAACGCGGCCCGAGCAGACCCTCGTACTGGACTAAGGTGCCCTTTACCTCGTCCGGCCACACCAGGCAGGTGGGATAAAAGAGCATCATCTCAAGGTCGACCATGCGAGCGCCTGCACGCAGCCCAAGCGCAGTACCGTCGCCGGAGGCCCCCGGCTCGGTGTCCGTGAACTCCATTAACTCTTCGTAGCCACCGGTGGCGATGACGACCGCCGTTGCCTGAAAGACCACGACCTCGGCGCTGCGCAGGTTCACCGCGATCGCGCCGGCGACGCGCTCGCCATCCATCAACAGGCAGGTCGCCACGAAGTCTTCAAATGTCTGAATCTGCGAACGGCGGAGCAATTCGCGCCGCAGGCCGAACATCATGCCGTAGCCGCAGCCCCGGATCACGAGGTTGCGGGCGAACGACTGGCCGGGGTGCATCACCTGGAATGTACGGCCCTCACGCGTCTTGGTGAGCTTGACGCCGTACGCTTCCATCTCCAGCGCCCGGTCCGTTGCCTCCTCCACCAGGGCTTTGATCAGGTTCTCGTCGCCGAGGCGACGCCCTTCCTTGACCGCGTCGGAAAAGGCAATCTCCGGGCTGTCTTCGGGCTCTTCCAGAGCGGCCGCGGCCTGGTAAGAGGGGCAGGCCATGGCCGTCAAGCCACTGTGTGCGACCTGGCCCTTGACCAGCATGGCAACACGGACCCCCGCATCGTCGGCGGCGATCGCCGCGCGGACCCCTGCGCCACCGCCGCCGATGATGAGCACGTCCGTCTCGACCGTCTGGTACCGTGCCAAGAGACGCCTCCCCGCACAGGTGGTTCACTCAGTGAACCATCGGTCCTCAATGGGGACCCGGACGGGCGCAGGCTAGCAGCTTCAGTAGAGGCGGTCAACATAGCTCATGGCCTGGGGTGTGCGTCAGAGTTTTGCGTGGGCATTGTGCTCAGGGCCTCCACGGGCACGGTCCCTCACCCCTCTTCTCCCCTCTCCCAAAATTGGGCGAGGGGACGATCCCTTTGCACCGAATACGACCGGCGGTGGAGATTTGGGAGCACCGCACTGCGGAAAGGCCCCTGGTCGGATGGTTCGGAGCACCGCAGCCCGCGCTGTCCTCAGCAGTGCGCAGCCGGATCGTCCTTTCGCCCAGTATTGGGAGAAAGGATAAGAGGAATGAGGGCCGTCCGGAGTGGGCGTTCAAGCGTGGACGCAAAACTCTGACGCACACCCTTGCGTAGCCCGCGTCTTGACAGCCTCACCCAATAGTGTTATTTCTCAGCCACATCGTTCCACTTCAAGCACTGGCGGTTCACTTTTTGGACCGGGTCGCTCAATTCGAACAGGTTTCGTCCTGGTTTAATGCAAGTTTTCAACTGAAGGAGCACCGGCAATGAGTAATGACTACTGGGATCGCAGATCGGCGTGGGGGCGAAAGATCTCCCGACGAACCGCACTCCGCGGCGGCGTTTTCGGCGCGGCCGGGCTCGGCGCCGCCTTCCTCGCCGCCTGTGGTGGCAACAAAAACAACAGCAGCAACAGCAACGGCAGCGAAGCACCGGGCAGCGCGACCAGTGCCGCTGCCAGTGCTCAGGCAACGGCCGCAGCGCCGATCAAGCGTGGTGGCAGCCTCAAGTACTCCGGCGCTGAGCTGTTCACCAGCCTGGATCCCACCTACAGCAGCAGCTACATGGATCTGTTCATGTCCTTTGAGCCGCTGCTGGGCGTAAACCAACAGGGCGAGCCTGGCATAACCGACGCCTCGCTCGCCACTGCGTATGAGCAAGTCGATCCGACGACGCTGGTCATCCACACCCGTAACGGTGTGAAGTTTCACGATGGCACCGACTTCAACGCGCAGGCCGTAAAGTTCACGCTCGACCGAGCAACCGCGCCGACCCCTCCGGGGCAGATTTGGAAGAGTACGCTGCTCAATTACGACCGTGTGGACGTGCCCGACAACGGCACCGCGCGGCTCACGCTCAAGAAGCCTGATGGTTCCATGCTTCTCCTGCTGGCCGATGTCGCGGGAATGATGGTGTCTCCCACCACCTACGGCGGCAAGGCGCTGCCGGACGTCGCCTGGACGACAGGCGGCACAGGTCCGTACAAGCTCGTCGATCACCGACAGGACTCGTTCCGCAAGTGGGAGCGGTTTCCGGATTACTGGCGCAAGCTGGCTGACGGTGGCTCCGCAGCCCTGCTTGACACCGTGGAGAGCGACGAGATCCCCGATCCGACTGTCAAGGCGGCCTCGCTGCAGTCCGGACAGTTGGACCTGCTCGCGTCGAACTCCCCTGATCCCGCCCCTTCGATCCTCGACAAGGATCCCAACCTGGTGTCATCGCGCCGCGACGGGTATGGGCTCCAGGTGCTGCTGCTCAACCACGCACTGCCGCCGATGGACAATCCCAATCTGCGCAAAGGAATGGCGTGGGCTATCGACCGTATCGCGCTGAGCAAGTCTCTCTACAACACCGTTTTCAATGGCGACATTCACTCATTTCTGTCGCCCGCGTCCTGGGCGTACAAGAGTGTCGCGGCGTTCCCCGGCTTCGATCTCCAGAAGGCGAAACAGTACGTGACGGCATCCGGCCTCGCTGACGCCGACCGCAAACTGAACTTCTCCTTCTCCAGCGCGGCGCCGAGCGACCCGCAGACGTTCGCCCTCTTTCAGAGCCTGTTCGCGGCGATCGGCGTGCAGATCGTGTATGTCGAAGCGGCACAGGCGAAGGGCAAGGGCTTCAAGAACATGGGGGACACGCCCTCGATACAGATGATCCATTACACCCAGTTGAACAAGATCGACCCCAACCTGCTCGTGGGGCCGTATTGCTCGACCGGCGGCGTGTACAACATGAGCGGTCAGACGACCGCCAACTTCGATGACCTCGTGGCACAGGGCACGAGCTCACTGGATCTGAACGTCCGCAAGCAGGTGTATGGCCAGATGCAGGACCTGCAGGTCGATGGCATGTACTTCATGATTCCGCTGGCCATTCGACCCACCCGTCAGTACGCCAAGAAGAACGTGGTCGGGGTCAACTATCGCCCCGGCTCAGGCTGGCCGCTCTTCTCCGGACTCGGCCTTTCGTAGGTCCGGAGGTACGGGAATATTGCGACAGGCGGAATCCGATCCGCGTTTGTAACACCGCGTAAGTAGACTACTCGCAGGGACGGCTACGCCGGTAGCCGTCCCTGCGGTGCACCTGCCGCAGAACGCCGCTGCCTGGAAGAGAGACCGACCGGCCCGCGCTGGTGCGCACCGCGGTTCGGGCACGCGAGGGAGGACGGGCCGGCATGCAGCGCTACATCGCCAGACGCATCGTGTCCGCGCTGCCCGTGTTGCTGATCGTCTCGATGCTCGCGTTTGGCGGGATGGAACTCGTGCCTGGCGGTCCGATTTACGCCTACCTGGGCGCTAATCCGGAAGGCGCCAGCCTGAGCGGAGCCCAGCTCCAGGAGATCAAGCACCAGTACGGGCTCGACCAGTCACTGCCGGTTCGCTATGTGCGCTGGCTCGATCGCGCCGTCCACTGGGACTTCGGCGCATCCATTCGTACCAAGCAGCCTGTCACAAAGGCGATCGGCGAGCGGCTCAGCGTCTCGCTCTGGCTGAGCGGGATCACCTTCGTCGTGCATATCATCGTAGGCCTCTCCCTGGGGGTGCTCGCAGGAATCAAGCGGGGGTCCAAAGTAGACTTCGGCGCCACATCGCTGGCGGTCCTCGGCTCAGCGACGCCGAGCTTTTGGCTAGCGATTCTGCTGATCGTGGTGTTCGCCGTTCATCTCGGCTGGTTTCCGGCGTCTGGCTGGGTCGATCCGCTAAAAACCCCATCAGACGCATTCAAACACCTGGTCCTGCCGGTGCTCTCCCTCGGCGTGTTCGGCTCGGCCACGGTGATGAGGCAAACGCGTTCCGCCGTGGTGGAGGTCATGTCCGAAGACTACATACGCACGGCACGAGCGAAGGGCGCCGCTGAACGCCTGGTGATCTGGCGGCATGCGCTCAAGAACTCCCTGCTGCCGGTCGTCACGGTCATGGCGTGGCTGCTGGCCGGCCTCGTCAGCGGCAGCGTGCTGATCGAGCGCGTCTTCGCC
>DAINCT010000008.1:0-27859 GCA_036732245.1 Chloroflexota bacterium
ATGGAGCACGCACGAGTACAGTGGTCACCGGAGTGTGCGAGCGTCGGGAAGTGGCGCTGGGTGCAAACAACCTACAGCGGACCGTTTTCCTGCGGTACCCGGAAGCGAAAGCCTGTTTCGACGAGGTGAACCGCGCGGCGCCCGGCCGGGCGTTCATGACCGGGAGCGGGCCGACGATGGGCGCGGTATGTGGGAGTCGCTCGGAGGCGGTGCAATTGGTCGCGACACTCCAACGCCCGGGTTGGTGGACGGCAGTCGCTCGTTCGTTGAACGGTGTGGCGGCCTGATATGAGCCGAGTGGCAGACAGGATGCGATTCTCACTTCTGTTGGCGAGCCTCCTTATGATGACGTCATGTGGTGCCAGCGGGGCGACATCGACCGAGCAGGGCGCGATAGACAGTCTGCGTACTGCACTTTCCTCGTACAACGCGACGGCAGCAAGGGATGTCGCTTCGACCGGCACGGCATGCGCGCGGGCGCTTACCGATCTGCGAAGCTCGAGTTTATTGGCGACGCCGCCAAGCCCCGGCAAGGACCTTTCAGTACGTCGGGATTTAAATGCCGCCTATCTTGCGGCCCGACAAGGCTTTTCTGACTGTGCGCTCGGGGCCCGAACGATGAACTACGCGCTCATGGCCCGTGGTGACGCGGAACTCCTGAACGCGAACGGGAGCTTGCAGAAGGCTCGTTCGCCACATGGTTAGGCCCCGGCGGCAACGACGGCGCCCTATGCGACGAATTCGTTAAATGCCAGGCGCATGAAGCCTTCCGGGTCCCTGGCCCTGGATTCGTCATCCAGTTGCGCCCAGGAGGGTGCGTCCACCTGCCTTGGGTCGGCGCTGAGGTCGAGCCAAGCACGCGCCGAGGAGGACAACTCGTCGCCCACCGACATCAAACCGCGTGTTAACTCTCCCGGTGAGGTGTTGAAAGGCGGGCGGGAGCGGAGCCCGGGATCGTAATCAAATAAGGCGGGCCAGATCAGGCCTGCTGCGCCGGCTGAGGCCAAATCGCGGGTGGTACCCACGACCGTCTCCTCAGGCGCGTGGTTAGCCGGCACAGGATACCTAGCCGTCCCGACCAGCAGAGGGGGCAGTCCCCCCAATGCTCGGACGTACGTGGCAAGGAAGGTTGCCCAGAGCCGCGTATCGTTGGCCCAGGACGGCTTCCAATCGACGTGTACCAGCAACCCGACATCGGAATCGGCCAGGGTGGCGGGCCGAAACGATCCGTGCAATGCTATATCTCGAGCCGACACTCCATGCCAGATGGGACGTCCGTGCCGAGGCGCCGACGAGAGCACGCGATCGAGCCACTGGTCGATACGCTCCGCCGAACGCGGCGGAGAGGCGGACAGGATGCCGTCACCGATGACCCAGCCACGGAGGGACGGATGACTACCGAACTCTCCGGTTAATTCCGCAACGAGTCGACCGGTACCGCGCACCACCATCGGATCCTCGAATAGTCTCCGCATGATTCGAACAGGACTCGCGTGTTCGTCCGCCGTCAGTTCGTAAAACCAATGCGGGAGAGTAAGGACCTCAAAAATCGCCGCCACGGCGATGGACACGATAATGCGAATACCTGAATCTGAAGCGACGCGCGAGACCATTTCTAAGTCACGCATCAGAGACAACGACACTCGCTCCGAATGCGGTTGGCTCACTTCCCACGGGATCACGATGTGCAATTGAGAGACGCCGGCCGCCGCGGCCAGGTTGAAATCTCTGACGACCTCATCGCGCCGAAAGTCATCCCACCAGTAGGTTGCGGTGCGGGCCGGCCAGTAGGCGACCGGCAGAAGCAACGGTTGATGTGTCGGCTCAGCCAATGATTCGCCTACACCAAGGTCTGAGGGATAGGTCTCGACCGGTCAGAGTGTGATGGCGAACGCATGCGCGACTTATCCGTGAAGACCCTGACCCGCGCTTGCAGGGCCGAACGGTTCTGCATCTTCCCAGTTGTCCGGCATGACTTGTATCTGTTCGAGCCAGTACGCACTTGCGACAGTAGACACAACTTCATCCGGGACGTTGGGAGTTGCCTCGATTGCCATCCTCACTCGTTCACCGGCTTCTTCATGCCAGACCTTAATTTCCCAACTCATAGGATCCTCCTCTGTCTTTGAATTACGCGTGGCTCATGAACGATCCGATCCACGGTTATCCGCGTTCGAACCGGTTGACGCCGGCTACGCCTCGCCGACCCGAGCATGGCCATTGGACTCGGGACAAAAATGCGGATCGGCAGTCAGAGGCTGACCACACAGCGGACATCTCGGCCGGCTTTGAGAGACGATTTCTGAAATTTCCTGCTCCAGCGAGGTGAACTGGTCTCGTTGAGCATTTAGAACGATGCTGCTCAAGCCCAGAGCCGAAGTGAAGTCGGCTGCTTCCAAAGTAAATCCCGCGCCATCCGGATCGAAACCGACGGCAAGAGAACCGACGCGCACTTCTAACTCTCCGACGAATCCGGAGGTGTCAGAATCCGTGGCTGTGACATCGTGGCCGCGGGGCGTGCGTTCGAGTAAGTCCTCCAGCGCCGCACCGAGCATCGCCAATTGTTGTTTTTCGAGCCACAGGGACACGGTGCCGCCTCCGGCTTGCGCGAGAAGACGAAAGGTGCGCTGACCAGGCTCTCCAAACGATTCAGCGCGCACGCTATCAACCGGCCCCAGATCCAAGTGTCGGTCATTCACGATTGATTATAGGGCGTGCTTGTCAGCGGTGAACCGCGCCTACCACCGA
The DNA here is from genome assembly GCA_036732245.1 of Chloroflexota bacterium. Taxonomy (GTDB): domain Bacteria; phylum Chloroflexota; class UBA5177; order UBA5177; family UBA5177; genus JANWJD01. The sequence goes on from DAINCT010000008.1 coordinate 2,749, forward strand.
TACGGCACCGCTTTATGGCGAGGATCTGGGAATGCGCCGTCTGCGATCAACCGATCGAGCCTCGCGAGCAGCGCGCTCATTTCTCGTCTTGAAAGCAGGTCTCGCAGCCTGGACAGACCGACTCCCTGCTGACTGAGTTCGATGCGTAGCCGTTTCAGATCGGCGAGATCATCGGATGCGAGCCGGGAACCCGCGAAGTGCCAGAGCACCGTCCGGAGTTTCGGCTGGCTGTGAAACGTAAGCCCATGATCGATGCCCCACAGCTTGCCGTTGTCGCCGACCAAGCAGTGCTCGGCCTTACGGTCAGCGTTGTTGTAGAGAATGTCGAGCAGACAGAGTCGACGGAGCTCGAGCAGAGCGATCTCGCCACTTTGATGTGCCTCGATAAAGAGTTGTAGAGACCCGACTCCGTACGCTCCCTGGCTGGACACGGTTGGAGGGACTACGCTCCATCCAAGAATATCGTCGACTACCCAGCTCGCGATCTCGCGCCGATACAGTGTCCCGTTGGGAAAGTCGTACAACGGGTATTCACCGCGCGCCGGTTTGTACACGGCAAGGCTCCGGCCTGCCTCATCGCATTCCAGCGTGACCAGAAAGGTATGATTGCTGCCGTAATAAATCGGCCCGATCTCAACGTGGTCGGCGGCACCTAAGAGGTCGACGATGTCGGGTCGAGAAGGGTCCCAAGCCTGACCCTGAGCCTGAAAACCGTTGCTTGTGCCCGATGCCATCGGGCCCTCCATGATGTTCGTATGCCCTCCCGACACAGTGTATCGCGACCATTTTCGCGATCAGATGGCATGCCATTCAATTCGTTGCTATAGTCTCGGTACACGACATCACCACTCTCGAGTACTGGCCGCGAACAAACCGCTCGTCGCCTCCCCGGATTTTCGAGCTTTCGGGCCACACGTCTCGAGACCGCCGGCGGTTAGCAATGCAGTCCCACCTATCAGCGCTGCGTATCGAAGCCCGAACGTTGCCCGAATCACCGGGCGTGTACTTCTGGCGTGACGGCGACGACGAGGTGCTCTACATCGGAAAGGCCGTCAACCTGCGGGCCAGGGTGTCCTCCTACTTTTCGACGGCGTCGCACGATCGCCGCACCCGCGACCTTCTCTCGCGCGCGCGAAGTATTCAGTACGAACTCGCCTCAACTGAACTGGAAGCGTTATTCCGCGAGTCCGCACTGATCAAGCGAGAGCAGCCTCCTTTCAATCGGTTGCTGCGGGCTTCCCGGAAGCCGTACTTTTTGAAGTTCGACGGGGCCCGGCAGGATCCCTTTATGGAAGTGGCGCGGGCTACGGAAGATTCGGCGTCGCTTTATTTCGGACCATTTCGCACCGGAAGGGGCGTCCGCGAAACTATGGCCTTCCTGCATGACGTTTTGCCGCTGCGGAAGTGTACCGCCGCGGCACCACGATGCCGGCCGTGCGTCTACTACCAGATGCACACCTGCGCGGCGCCGGCACTCGACGAGGAGCACCGACAACGACACCAGGATGCGATCGGTCAGTTATTCGAACTGCTTGACGGCCGAACGGACCGAGTAACCGACTGGCTTGTGCGAAAACGTGACAGGCTATCCGAGGCTTTGCTATTTGAGCGAGCAGCCGAGGTGCAGGAACGGTTAGACAACCTCAAAGCGCTGGACCGTCAACACGCAATCCTCGAAGCAGCCATGCAATGCCGCTGCGTGGTTATTCGGCAGTCGGATGGAGAGGGCGGCAACGACCGGATGCTGTTGGTGGCGCACGGACACGTGTTGTCGGTTCGCAACGGAACGGAGTGGGATCCAGCCGACGTCGTGCGGTGGGTGCGGGCCCACAACGCCGTGGTCGGCGCGGTGGAACATCAACAGAGCGAGATCGATGCCGCATCCGTCCTCGAGCGTTGGATCGCGTGCAATCGACGGACTGTGCGCTGGGTAGCCATACCTCGGGAGACAACGGACGAGGACCTCATTGAGCGGGTCACCTTCGTCCTCGGTGATACGCGCCGGCCGACTCGCACCCGGGCGAATCCGCGGTCGTAGGCTTCGAGCCCTACATCTGTTCCGCTAGCATTTGGGGCGGGACGAGCCGAGGCAACAGGCTGAAGCCGGACGTGCCTCGCTCCTTGCGTTCAAGTGTGCGGCAGAAGATCTCGATTTCGCCGGGAGTGAGACTGAGAAAGACGATGCCACCCACCACGCCCGCGACCGCGACTCCTGGGACGTCGACCAGTTGATTAATGCCCAGTTCCTGGCGCATAACAAAGTGGTCTTTGCGGGCCAGCACGACGGTCCCAAGCATCTGCTCGTGGGCGTCGAAGACATGCATGCCAAATTGAATTGGGCCGCGGCGCGAAGAAGGACGCTGCAACTGACTCCCTCCTCACTCCCTCGGGGGTCTGTAGGGGTAATTTAAGCCCCAATCACTATCAATGTCAAGATGAAAATTTGATGAATTTTCAGTATTTGACTGCCGCTTGCAGCCAAACGACAAGCGCACAGGCGCAAAAACGCCGGTCGCGCTCCTGGGCCTTGAGTTTTAAGCGCATTCATAGCAAAATATCAGCAAGACCGTGTCAGGAGGACGCCGCTTCTGTTACGTTCCTTGCGTGTGGTCCGTTGAGGAGCACAGGGAGGGCACAGGCAGTATGGCTATCGCTTTGGAAGCAGCCCTTGTCGACCAGCTTCGACGCCAGGAAGAAGATGCATTCACCTTCATCTACGAGCGTCATAAAGCCCAAATCTATAACTATCTATACCGGCTGAGCGGGAGTCGCGAGCTCGCCGACGACTTGACCCACGATACGTTTTTAAGTGCGTATGAATCGTTGCCGAAGTTACGGCCTGATTCCAACATCGCGCCCTGGTTGTATCGCATCGCGTCCAATCGCTTCCGAGATATTTTGCGGCGCAAAAGGGTTGTCGCCTGGATGCCGTGGGGCGATTCGCCCCGGAACGAAGCGCAGCTTTCGGTTCCAGGTGGCGAACAGGCTTTGCCCGAGCAAGAGGCCGTCCAAACTGCACTGAGTCACATGAAGCCTGACTACGCTTTGTGCCTGGTGCTGCGGTTGGCGGAAGGTTTTTCCTCCGAGGAAACGGCCCAGATTCTTGGAATCTCGGCCGAAGCCGTGCGAATGCGGCTGTCACGCGCTCGGCAGATGTTTAAAACTGCGTACGCAGCGGGTGAGTTGGGAGCCATGGGATGACCTGCTACGAGCAGGATGCACTTTCTCGGTACGTTGATGGCGAGCTATCTCCGCTCGAACGAGGGCACATCAACGGGCATTTAAGAAGTTGCAGCGCCTGCAGCCGAGAGATTGCGCGTCTGCGCGCCATGGACGACATCCTACGGGCGTGGGGCACACGGCGTGCGGCGCTACCTCAGGCAGCCGACAAGCGAATTAACGACACGGTTCGCCGTCGCCGTCAGACAGGTGCGGTCCGTACATTCCTGTCAGTCAGCCGAATGACGCCCGCCGCGGTCGGAAGTACGATCGCCGCGGTGCTCGTGCTGTTATCGGTTAACATGCACGGTGCCTACTCCGCCCGCTCCGCCAGCGAGATCGCCTGGGCCTCACAACAGTCGTCCATCAAGCGGCAGGCCGCTCCCCTGCTGAAAGCGCGCCGGTCCTCTGCCATCCAGGGGGGCCAGATAAATGTTTCGACTGGGACGCTCGGCAGGCACATCAACTCGACCATCTTAGACTAGCGTTCCGCGCCGATTGCGCCTTTGTTGACCGGGGGCTCTGTCCCCGGAGGAGTGTTGACTTTGCAGACTGGGTGGAAAGCGTGCGGAGCCGGTCTGGTGCTGTTCGCGTGCCTCCTGCCTGCGATCACCCAGGCGAGTGGGCATTCGTCGGCCGCGAAACCAACGATCAAACCGACTGCGAAACCAACGGTTGTGTCCTTACGGATAGCACTTGCGGTCGGACCGAGAGTTGATCCGGCGCTCGTGGAAGACGAAGAAAGCGTCGAGTTAGCGAATCTGTTGTACTCGGGGCTGGTTCGGCTCGATGCTTCGTATAAGGTCGTGCCGGCGGGAGCTTCGAGCTACTCCATCTCTTCAGATCACCGACATTACACGTTCCATCTTCGTCCCAACTTCAGATTCAGCAACGGCGACCCCGTGCGAGCTGAGGACTACAAGTTCGCCATCATTCGGAGTCTGGATGCCGGCATTAAGTCGCCGACGGCGCCAGTCTATCTCCTTGATGTCCAGGGCGCGGGCGATTTCCTGACCGGAAAGGCAAAGACGGTGAGCGGAATCAAAGTCATCGACACGCACACTTTGCAAATTACGACCCGCTGGCCCGTGCCGTACTTTCTCATGGAACTGACCTACCCGACGAGTTTCGCCCTGGATGAAAAGGCAATTCGGAAGTTAGGGCCGATGGACAATACCGCCTGGTACTCGAACCCCGTCGGCAGCGGCCCATATCGACTGAAGTCGTGGGTTCCGAACGGTAAGGTCGTGCTCGTGCCGAACAAGTACTTCCCGGGACCGGCCCCTCGAATCAAGCAGGTTGTAATTTCCGTCGGCGCGTTGCAAGGCACCGGTCTTGATCTTTACCACTTCGTTCGCCAGAACATCGATGTGGCTAACCTGAGCTACGACAGTGCGCTGGTGGGCTTGCAAGGCATTCGACAGACGAACTCGCTCATCATCGACGGCATCTACATGAACGTGAAGGTCGCGCCGTTCGGCGACAAGCGAGTGCGGAGGGCGCTCACCATGGCGCTCGACCGCAATTCTCTGATCACCGCAACCATGGCGCACACAGTGACCCCATTTGGAGGCTACGTTCCTGCCGGCGAAGCGGGGTACAACCCTCATTTGAAGCTCTTGCCGTTTGATGTCGTACAGGCGAGGCTTGAGTTGAAGGCCGCAGGCTTTCCGAACGGGAAGGGCTTCCCGTCCACGACGTTGTACTATGCCGCCTCGCCGGGAATGGCACGACTGGTGGCGGCTGTCGCCCAGCAGTGGCGGACCGCCCTGCAGATCCACATCGACACCAGAGGACTGGAACAAAGCGTCCTACTTACGAAGCAGGCGCAGAACTCGCTTCCGCTTTACTTGTCCGGTTGGACGGCCGACTACCCAGATCCGCACGATTGGTTGTCCTTACAGTGGAAGTCGGACGCGATCAACAACAATATGCATTACTCCAACAAGGCATTCGACTGGTACGTAGCAACGGCGGACGTCACCTGGGACTGGCGCCGTCAACAGCAGTTGTATAACGCGGCGCAGGAGTCGTTGGTTCAGGATGCTGCGTGGCTCCCGCTCTACATTCCGCACCGGCTCACGTACATCCGGCCTTCGGTCGACAATTTAGCGCTCACCGGATACGGGGTGATTCCGCGTTCAGGGTCTTGGGCGCAGGTGGCAGTGAAGACGACCGGCAGCAAAACGAAGCGTGCACGATGATCTCCGCTGTTCTCGCTATTTCGGTACAATGCTTCGTTTTATGACATCTCTCGACACGTGCCATCCGGTACATGCGCCCGCTTGCACGATGAGAGCGCAATTACTTGCCGCAGTCGGGTGCACCGAGTAGCATGGCCGGATCTGATTCAGCTGCGCGCCGAAAAGCGCGCTTTCGCGAGCGAAACGCTGTGAAGATTAGCGCGACGCCGAGCGCGCCGGCGACGGTGCAGACGGCGTCTGCCGCAGTACTTCCAAACAGAAGAACAGTGAATCGGGCGTTCTCGCTGCCCGCTGTGACGACCGAACAGGCGCTCTACATGGCCATCGTCCTCGCGGCATTTGCAGTCCGCATCTGGGATGCCGGCAGCAGGGCAATGCATGGCGACGAAGCCGTTCATGCCTGGCTTGCCTGGAATTTGTACAAGGGCACAGGCTACCACTACGATCCTATCTACCACGGTCCGCTCCAGTTTCCGATAACTGCCCTGTTCTATTTCCTGTTCGGTGTCTCCAACGTGAGCGGCCGTTTGTTGTCGATCCTGTTCGGCACCGCACTGGTGGGTCTTCCGTACTTCTTGCGCCACTGGATGGGTCGGGGAGCTGCACTCGTAGCGGCTGCACTCATTGCAATATCTCCGGCGTTCGTATACACCTCGCGCCTTGAGCGCGACGACATGTTGTCGTGTCTCTTCGCCATGACGATGGCGATTGCGCTTTTCTCGTTCATGCGAACGCGTCGCATTCGATATCTGTATATGGGAGTCGCTTCCATCGCGCTCTCGCTCAGCGCGATGGAGAACACCTACATCACGCTGTTCATCTTCGGCACGTTCCTGTTGGTTACGCTCGGCTCGGAGCATCTACCCGGCAGCCGCCGACTGCACGGACTCGTCGAACTCTGGGATCGCACCGGCGACACCGGACACGTACGCACGACAATTCTCTACGGCTTCTTGCTCGTGCTCTTGCTCGCATTCGTGTTGACGGTCGTCACTGGGCTCTATCTGCCGGTCCCGCTGGTATTGGGCCTGGGTCTCCTAGGGCTCGTGAGCCGTCAGGTCACGCTTCAGGCCCGGGCCGACGGAAACGTGCCCTTCAGCGACGCGGTCAGAGAACCCAACAAACAGCAGTGGCTCAATGCGGCGACCATCGTCGTCGCTATCCTTTTTCTACTCTTCTCCACCTTTGGGACCAACCTGCACGGCATCTGGGATTCCTCGCAGGCCCTGTTTAATCACGGGCAATGTTCGTACAACTCCTTCCCGCTAAATCCGTGTCGCAGGGACATCATCGGTGGATTGTTCTACTGGCTGAGCCAGCACGGTGTGGCTCGCGGCGGTCAGCCATGGTTTTACTATCCGCTCCTGTTCGGACTGTATGAACAGATCGCCGTGATATTCGGAGTAGGCGCGATTGTGTGGTTCGCCCGCCGTCCAACCGTCTTCACCACATTTCTCACGTACTGGGCTGTTCTTGCCTTTGGCGTGTATTCGTGGGCCGGCGAGAAGTTTCCCTGGCTCATGGTGCATTCGCTGCTTCCATTTACCTTGCTTGCCGCCATGTTCATCGTCCAGATCTTTCAACTCAGCTCGACGGTGCGGTGGGTATCGGCCGCGGTCCTCGCCCTCCTCCTGGTTGTGGAGCTTCACAACACATACGAGGTCAATTTCGTGAATGGGGCGGACCCGGTCGAAATGATGGTGTATGTACAGAGTTCACCCGACACGCCGAAGGTCGCGAACGACATTCTGTCCATCTCCAACAAAGTGACAGGTGGGAACGATTTGCACGTCACCATCGATACGGAGGATACATGGCCGTTTGCCTGGTATCTGCGGGACATGCCGAACGTGGGATATCCGTCGTCGCCGGGCCTTCTCAAGCCGCCGTTCTCCACCAACCCGGTCATCATCGTGGATGAGTCCCATCAGGCCGCGCTGTATCCGGAGATCAAAAACAGCTATACGGGACACAAATACCGTTTGCGGTGGTGGTTCCCCGAGGATTACAAGACTCTAACCTGGGCAACACTGGGCAAAGACATAGTCAACCCGGGCGATTGGAAAGTGATATACCAGTGGTTCGTCCAACGACGCCCGTTCGGCGACAAACAGTCCGTCTCTTTTTATTATTATGTGAAGCGCGGACTGGTGAGTCCTTACTAGCTCAGGGGGAGTACCGACCTGGCCGAAATCTCGATCTCGCCGACCACCGATAGAAGCGATTGGCTGGACCGTCCTTTAGCACCTTCGTGGCAACGGTTGGCTGGGCTGGTGGCCCACTGGGAGCTGATCGCGTACGCCACGATCTTCGTGCTGGGGTTCACGCTTCGCTTCTGGGATGTGGGCGCACGGGCCATGCACCACGACGAGAGCTTGCATGCATACTACGCGTGGAAGTTTTTCGTGGGCCAGGGGTACAGCTACGACCCGTTGATGCATGGACCGTTGCAATTTGAGGTGGTGCCACTCTTCTATTTACTGTTTGGCGCCAGTGAATTTTCCGCGCGTCTTCTGGCAGTCTCGCTCGGCACCGCGCTAATCGTGCTTCCGTACTTTTTGAGATCGTACCTTACCCGGCCAGGAGCGTTGTTGGCATCGCTCATGATCTGTGTGTCGCCCGGTATGGTGTACTTCTCTCGGTTCATTCGCGACGACATTTACCTAGCCTTCTTTAGCCTGCTGTTATTTACGTGCATCGTGCTGTACATCGAAGCTCCGCGGCCGGCATACCTGCATATCGCGGCGGCGGCTATGGCCCTGGCCATGGCCTCCATGGAAGCGGCATACATCACGTTCTTCATCTTTGGCACGTTTCTGTTCTTCGAATGGTTGCGCGAATACCTGTCGGGCGGCACGGGGCCGGTGATCTCGGCTCTCAAGGCTACTTCCCTGGACACTTTTCTCACCAGCCTGAGCATCTTCGTCGTGATTACCGTGTTGACGTACTCGACCTTTTTCACCAACCCATACGGAATTTGGGACACCCAACACAGCTTCTTCAGTCCTGACCGAAAAGACATTCTCGGTGGCCTGACCTATTGGAAGGCTCAGCACTCGGTGGCACGCGGCGGACAACCGTGGTTTTACTATTTGCTGGTGCTTCCTCTCTACGAGCAACTGGCGGTGGTATTCGGGATAGCGGGCGTGGTGTATGCCGCGGTGCGACGATCGTTTACTTCGACATTCCTCGTTTGGTGGGCTCTCCTGAGTCTCGGTATGTACTCGTGGGCCGGCGAAAAAATGCCCTGGCTCTCGATTCACATCACTCTGCCGTTCATACTGCTCGCTGCACTGTTTTTAGGTGCCGCATTTGAATCGCCTCGACGTCTGATATGGCTGGTGTCACTGCCGATATTTCTTGTGCTTCTGTTTGTCGAGATCCACTCAATGTTCTTGCTAAATTACGCCGATGCGGCGAATCCCACGGAAATGCTCATTTATGTTCAGACCTCGCAGGATGTGCCTACCGTGGTGGGTGAAATCAACGGACTCGCGAATAAGACGGGGCAGGGGAAGAACCTCACGATCGGACTGGACAACACCGATGTGGGTGGTTGGCCCTTTATCTGGTATCTGCGTGACTACAAAAACGTCTCCGAAACTTCGGTTTTCGGCACACCCGCCTGCAATGGGCAGTCCTGCTCGGCGCTGGTCATGCTCGAGCCCCAGTACGACGCCAACAGCGCTTATCTGCTCAAGCACTATGTAGTGCAGAAGTATCGCTGGAACTGGTGGTTCCCGGAGGACTACAAGCAATGGTTCCCAGACCATGCAACTGCATTCGGTCAGGCCCTGCAGGGAAAGACCAGTCCGGTGCAGGCGCTCCCGACCAGCAGCGAGTGGAGTAGTTTGTGGAACTGGATGTTCTACCGGCAACCGTTTGGACAGCGTGGTGCCCGCTGGATGTACTTCCTGGTGCGACGGGATCTGGTGCCGGGACAACAGCAGTTCTCTAGCGCTGCTCCTCCCGCCCAAGCGTCAACTCCAATTATTCAAGAACCCACGTTGCGCGCGTCCGTGCTCGGCTCGTTCGGCTCGTCACCAGGAGCGTCCGGAGTGCGCGGTCCCCGCGGTCTAGCAGTGGGTGCGCACGGGGACATTTACGTTGCGGACCCGCTAGGCCACCAGGTGGTTCGCTACTCCTCCTCCGGAACGTATCTGGGAAGTTGGGGGAAAGCCGGGACCGCACAGGGCCAATTCAGCCCGCGCGATTCACCGCAAGACCTGACGGTGGGCCCGGACCACAATGTGTACGTGGTGGACACGTGGAATCAGAGAATCGAGGTTTTCTCACCCAGTGGTACGTTCCTACGCCAGTGGGGTGGAGGGGCCATCGGCACCAAAATCGGCCAGTATTACGGGCCGCGTGGGATCGCGGTATCCGCCAATGGTCGAGTTTATATTGCCGACACCGGTAACAAACGCATCCAGGTGTACACCACGCACGGTCGCTACCTGACCTCATGGGGCACCGCGGGAACTGCTCTCGGACAATTCCAGGAACCGTCTTCGGTGGCCGTAGCAAAGGATGGGACGGTGTATGTCTCGGACTTCTGGAATCAACGCATGCAGGCCTTCACTTCGTCCGGTACATACCTCCGTTCATGGAGAGTGCCGGAGTGGACGTTCGGCTCCTATGACGAGCCCTATGTTTCAGTAAACTCGTCAGGCACGCGCGTGTTCGCGACCCAACCACAGCAACAACGTGTGGCTGAATTCTCCGCAACCGGTCGGCTGATTGGCGTCTTCGGATCCGCGAATCTGACCACACCGGTTGGAGTTGCCGCGCTCCCAAGTGGGCTGGTCGCAGTATCAGATGCGGGCGCGCACGCAGTCCGGCTTTTCTCGCTGTCCACCGGTGCGCCGTCGACCGCGGTTAAAGTTCAACGCGCGGCGCATCGCCCGTCGGCGAAACAGGTACCGAAGCCGTAGCCAGGTAACGTTCGACCCGTTCACGCAAGGTCGTGCCGGTCGATGCATCGACGGATATCCACTCAATCCGAGTGTCTCGGCGAAACCAGGTGAGTTGCCGGCGAATGTACTGGTGCGTTGCAACTCTGTACTGCTCGACTGCCTCATGCCGAGGCACCTCGCCCCGCAGATACTGAATGATTTGGCGGTACCCGAGCCCATCCAGGGCAGGCAGATCAGGTGTGTACCCCATCGCAAGCAGCGCTTCGACTTCCTCCACGAGACCCGCGTCCATCTGCTGGTCAATTCGGCGGTCAGCGACGTCGTGCAGTGTCGACCTTTCAAGGTCGAGGCCGAGATAGAGTGCGGGCACCGGGGTGCTGCTTGGCTCGAGTGGCACCGGACCGCCCGTGAGTTCAACAATCTCGAGGGCCCGGATAATGCGCGGCAGATTGTTCGGATGGATCCGAGCGGCGGATTCCGGATCGACGACATCAAGGCGGCTGTGCATCTCCCGGGAGCCCACCTTTCTGGCTTCAGCATGCAACGTATCTCGTAACGCGGGATTCGGGGACACTGTCGGGATCGAACGCCTGTCCAACAGTACCGAGACATAAAACCCCGATCCGCCGACCACGAATACCGGGCGACCTCGCAGGGCCGAAGACTTCAGGATCTTTTCCGCTTCGCCTGCAAACTGCCGGGCGGAGTAGGTTTCCGAGGGCTCAATCACGTCGATCATGTAGTGTGGCACGAGCGCTCGGTCAGCGGGTGTCGGCTTGGCTGTGCAGATGTCCATGTACCGATATACCTGCCGGGAGTCGGCACTCAGGATGACTCCGTCAAACTCCCGGCAGAGTTCCAGCGCTTGGTGGCTCTTTCCCACCGCGGTGGGGCCAAGCAACGCGATGACAGGCGTGGCCGGTAGCCGTCCGTAACCTTTCGCGGGGTGTCTGGGCATGGATTTCGTTTGCTTTCTGGGGTACTCAAACTAACGCCCGACTGGACGAAAAGCACTGTAAGTCAGGGCTCGGACTATGCTAAACTGCGTGAGAGTCGCCGTCCGTGCGGGCCGTACTGGCCGGTGGGCGGCGATACGTAGTATGTGGAGTCTTTATCAGGCATGGGCCTATTTTCAAAACTAGTAACTGACCCAAATCAACGGCTTTTAAACCGGCTGCAAACGTACGTCGACGAGATCAACGACCTGGAGCCGACCTACGAAGCGCTGTCTGACGACGGCCTTCGCGGCAAAACGGCTGAATTCCGGGAGCGGCTGGCGTCAGGCGAGACGCCGGACGATTTGCTGGTGGAAGCTTTTGCTGCCGTCCGAGAAGCCGCCAAGCGCACGCTGGGACAACGGCATTATGACGTGCAACTCCTGGGCGGAATCGTGCTTCATCAGGGTAAGATCGCGGAAATCAAGACCGGTGAGGGCAAGACGTTGGTCGCCACGACCGCGCTCTACCTCAACGCGCTGGCAGGTGAAGGGTGTCATCTCGTCACTGTCAACGATTATCTGGTGAGACGCGATGCCGGCTGGATGGGCCGCGTTTTCGCGGCGCTCGACATGACAACTTCGGCCATAGCCGGCGACCTGTCGTTGCAATTCGATCCGGGTTTTGTGAACTCTGAAGCCAGTGACGAACGGCTGCAGCATCTGCGTCCGATCGAGCGACGCGCGGCATACCGGTGCGATATCACCTACGGGACGAACAGCGAGTTCGGGTTCGACTACCTGCGAGACAATCTGGCGTTAGATCTAGAGGACACCGTTCAGCGTGAACACTACTTCGCAATCGTCGACGAGGTGGATAACATCTTGATCGACGAGGCCCGCACGCCGCTTATCATCAGCGGCGAAGCGGAAGAGTCGTCTGAGATGTATCGCAGGTTTGCCCAGGTAGCCCCTCGGCTTCAGCCCGAGTCCGACTATACGGTGGATCAGAAGTCTCGCACGGTGTCGCTCACGGACGACGGAGTCGCGAAGCTCGAACGCCTCATCGGCGTGCAAAACCTGTACGACGAAAACAATTTTCAGCTCGTCAATTACATGGAACAGGCCGTTCGAGCGCACGTGCTGTACCACCGCGACAAGGACTATGTGGTACAGGACGGGGAAGTCGTCATCGTCGACGAGTTCACCGGTCGCATGATGCCCGGACGCCGCTGGAGCGATGGACTACACCAGGCGGTGGAAGCCAAAGAACGGCTCAATATCCAGCGCGAGAATGTCACCCACGCGACGGTCACGCTGCAGAACTATTTCCGCATGTACGGCAAACTGGCGGGCATGACGGGCACAGCTGAGACCGAAGCAGAGGAGTTTCACAAGATATATGGGCTCGACGTGGTGGCTATCCCGACGAACCAGCCAATGGTGCGCGAGGATTATCCCGATCTGGTCTTCCGCGATGAAGAAGCCAAGGTGAAGGCGATCGTCGAGGAAGTCAAGCAGCGCCACGCCAAAGGGCAGCCGGTCCTCATCGGTACGACCTCGATTGAAAAGAACGAAGAACTTTCGCGCCTGTTGGAGCGGGCGGGTATCGAGCATCGCATCCTCAATGCGAAGCAGCACGAGCGCGAAGCCGCGATAATCTCAGACGCAGGCCGCCCGGGTGCCGTCACTGTCGCCACGAATATGGCAGGCCGCGGCGTCGACATTATCCTCGGCGAGGGTGTGACGGATCTCGGCGGGCTCGCTGTTATCGGCACGGAGCGACACGAGTCGCGCCGCATCGACAACCAGTTACGTGGACGTGCCGGTCGGCAAGGCGATCCGGGATTTTCTCGATTTTACCTGTCGCTGGAAGACGAACTGATGAGCAGATTCGTAGGTCCGCGCGTGAAGACGATTCTCGAGCGCTTTGGGATGGACGGCGACGAGCCGCTTGAACACAAGCTCGTAACGCGCACAATAGAGCAGGCGCAGACGAAGGTCGAAGGCATGAACTTCGACTATCGGAAACATCTGGTCGAGTACGACGACGTCCTGGCCAAGCAGCGCAGCATCGTGTATGAAGATCGCAACCGCATTTTGCACGGCGAAGACGTGCGCGACATCATGATGCAGCTCATCGAGGAAGAGATGGCTGAGTTGGTGGACTCCAACTGCACCGGCCCGCATTCCGAGGAATGGGACACGGTCAATCTCTACAACTCGATCGGGACGATCATGCCCCTTCCGCCCGACTTAACCCCCGAGGCCATGGAAGCGTATTCGCAAGACGAACTGGCCGACGCGCTGATGGAAGCGGCTCACGACACGTACGAGGAACGAGAAGCGGCGCTCACACCGGAAGTGGTGCGGGCCTGGGAACGCCGCGTTCTCCTGGTTACTTTGAGTGGTCTCTGGATCAATCACGTGGATGCCATGGATGAACTGCGTGAAGCCGCTATGCTGCAGGCTTTTGGTCAGCAGGACCCGCTCGTGGCGTACAAACGGCAGGGATTCGATATGTTCCAGCAGTTCCAAGGCGTATTCCGGCAGAACGTCGTGCACCAGATTTACCACCTGCTGTTTCAACCGACTGCCGCTCTCATCCTGGAAGAAACCAACATCGTGCCGGTCGAGCAGGGCGCCAACGGAAATGGCGCACACCCTCAGGACGGTCAGACCACACAACAGACCGCGCGAGCCGCCGCGGCGCATTCCAAACGGGCACAGACTCCAGCCAAAGTGGCCACGGGCGGAAAAATCGGCCGCAATGAGCCTTGCTTCTGCGGAAGTGGGAAAAAGTACAAACACTGTCATGGACGTGCATAAAGATGGAAGAGACTCGATCGACGCTCGATGAGATCTTAGCCCGACTCGCTAACCTAAAGGTGCATCTTTGACGTTGCCGGTGCACAGCGAGAAATAGCCTCGCTCGAAGAGGTCAGCGCCGCCCAGGATTTCTGGGACGACCCAAAAGCCGCCGGCAAAAAGATGCACCGGCTTACCATGCTCAAGACCCGCGTGGACGAGTGGCAACAGCTCTCGAGCGACGCGGTCGGGGCGCAGGATCTCCTCGAATTAGCGGCTGAAGAAGACGACGCCGCCGTGATCACCGAGGTGGAGCGTGACCTCGACGGCCTCGAGGAGCATGTCGACCGGCTCGAATTTCAAACGCTGCTGTCGGGCGAGTATGCCGAAAACGGTGCGATCGTATCGGTGCATGCCGGCGCCGGAGGCACCGAATCACAGGACTGGGCAGATATGCTGCTCCGGATGTACATCCGCTGGGCCGAGCAGCATAAATTCGCCGTTCAGATTCTGGAGCGGTCCGAGGGTGAGGAAGCGGGAATCAAGAGTGCGACTCTCCAGATCGATGGATTGTATGTGTACGGCCACTTGCGCGGCGAACGCGGGGTGCACCGGCTGGTGCGCCTATCGCCATACGACTCGGCTCACCGGCGGCACACAAGCTTCGCGCTGGTGGAGGTATTACCGGAGATCGAAGCAGCAGACGATGCGATCACGATTAATCCGGATGACCTTCGGGTCGACACGTACCGCTCATCGGGAGCCGGGGGACAGCACGTCAACAAAACCGATTCCGCGGTGCGTCTCACGCACCTCCCCACCGGGATTGTGGTCACCTGCCAGAACGAACGATCGCAACTCCAGAACCGCGAGGTCGCAATGAGGATTCTGTCCGCAAAACTGCTCGAGCGCCAGCTCGAGGAACGCGAGTCGGAACAGGCCCGATTGAAAGGCGAGCATGTAGCGGCCGGCTGGGGAAACCAGATTCGATCCTACGTCTTGCATCCATATAACATGGTCAAAGACCTGCGCACCCAGCACGAGACCAGCAACACCGGCGCGGTGCTGAACGGCGATCTGGACCCTTTCATCGAAGCGTATTTGCGCGCCAACCCGTATTCTGACGTCGCACCGGCTCAGGAAGAATAAGACGCATGCTTGACTCCCGCAGCGATACAATCACAGCATGAATGCGCGACGCGGCGGTCTTTTTCTCGGTTTTGCGATCGGCGCTCTTCTCTCCATCATCTTTGCGGTCGGGTTCGTGGCCGGCGCCGCGGTTGAGCAACGCCGGGTGGCGTCCTCGGTTGATGCGTCCGATCCGAACGTGCGCGAATTCCTCTATGCCTACCACCTAGTTACGCAGCGCTCCTATTTTCGACCGTTCGACAAACATCATCTGGTCTACGCCGCCATCGACGGAATGCTGGCGGCTACCGGTGATCCTCACACACTTTTCCTATCACCGCCGCAAAACCAGGCCGCCGATCACCAACTGAACGGGGCAAACTTCAGCGGTATTGGGGCTATTGTCGTACCGTATCACGGAGACTTGCAGGTCGTGGCTCCGCTCCCACACACGCCGGCCACCGCGGCCGGATTGAAAGCAAACGATCTGGTCACCAGGATCGGGGGCGTTTCCGTTTCCACCATGAGCGGGGACGGTGCAATCGCCAGGATCCACGGTCGAACCGGGTCGACTGTTGTGCTGACGGTTGTGCGCGGCCACAGCCGGCCGTTCACGGTCCGCGTCAAGCGCGCCCAGATTCCTGCCATCACCGCCTACGGTCGAATGTTGCCGCACGCCATCGGCTACGTACAGATATTGAGCTTCGGGGATACCACCAATTCAGAGGTAGCGCAGGCGCTTGCACAGTTGCCGACCCGCCACCTGCGCGGTATTATCCTCGACCTGCGGGGGAACCCGGGTGGCTACGTCGATGCCGCGCAGGGAGTGGTGAGCCAGTTTTTGACCCATGGTACGGTCGCGTACGAGGAAGGCACGAACCACCAACTCCAGGCCCTGCCCGTTCTTCCCAGAAAGCAAGCTCCCCAGGTTCCGCTAGCGATTCTCGTTGACGCCGACAGTGCAAGCGCAGCCGAGATTACGGCTGCCGCCTTGCGCGACAACCACCGAGCGGAACTCATCGGCACGCGGACCTACGGCAAAGGTTCGATGCAAAGCGTCTACTCCCTGGCGGATGGTTCGAGCATTCGGATCACCGATCGCCTGTGGCTCACGCCCGATAAGCGCTCGATTGGAAACGTCGGTATCAAGCCGGATCTCTACGTGACCGAAACAGGTATCGTCACCGGCGGAAGCAACGACCCGCAGCTGACCGCAGCCGAGCGATATCTTCTCACAAAGGCGCCGTGACGCTGCCTCCCTGGCTCGTATTGGCGAGCGTCGGAGCTCTCACCATTGCGTTGCTCTACCAGCTACTGAGCCGCCGTTTCGGATGGCGTGTGCTCGGATACTGGTTGGTGGTGCTGGTGGGGGTCCTAGGGGCGGAAGCGGCGGCGGAAGCGCTCGGCTGGAACTTTACCCGAGTCGGCGATCTGCGGATCGCTCCCGATCTTGCAGGCGCATTTCTGGTCGTCGCCGCGCTTTGGTTTCTCGGGGTATAGCTACTTCGCCGACAACCGCGTGTGTTGACGGCAATCGCCGCCCCGTACTGCTACCGAGACGCCGGTCGGTTCGCGGTCGGATGCAGAAATTGCTCCTTCGAAAACGTGGCAAGGTCAGAGATGTGTTGGATGACAATATCCGGCGCCGGCACGAATTCCCCCTCTTTTGCGTAGTGCCCCTGGAGCACGAAAACCGTAGTGAAGGTCTCGGGCCCGTTCGCTTCGAGGAGGGACAATATCCTCGCCTTGTCGTCGACGATGACGTAATGATCCGCTGGATAGCGAGCAAAGATTTCTGGAAGGTGAAGCTCTTTGTGAACGTAGATCATCACATTGCCCTTCACCGCATCCTCAAGCCCACTTTTGCGAATCTTTTGTGGCTGAAACACGTGATCCCCGTCCGAGAGGATGGCGACCGCACCCAGTGACCACAGGTGCCGGAGAGTTTCGGGCACGCCGGCGTAAAGAAAATCGGCAAACGGAAGTGAATCGAAGATTGCCTGTAGGTGGTCCCCTCTGGCCGAGGCACCGTATTCGCGGACAAAGCGTGAGACTGTCACCGGGTAATCGACGTAGTCTTCCTCCTGCCGGACTTCTTCGTAGATTTGCCAGAAGCGTTCAGCCATCTGTCGACCAAACAGAGCTTCGACGCGGGCTCCGATCTGCGCCTTCAGTGCATCATTGTCAAGCAACGTGTTGTCGACGTCGAGCAAGAATACGAGATCCTGTTTCACGCTGGAGGGTGCGGATCGCGACGTTTCCGCTTCCATTCGAGCTCCTCGCAATCTTACTGTGCACTGGCGACGACGACGATTTCTCTAGCAAAAGTCGCGTCCCATGCTACCTCGCAGCGTGATAGGTGCTTGACCAAACGATCAAATACACGTGCCCTCCGTGGTATACTCATAAGCCCGCCGGACGGGCATTTTTTGAGTGTGAGGCACGTACTTCAGTGAAAACCACCCTTCGAATTGCCGAATTAATCCTGGCGGGGAGCCTGATCTCGTTGATACTGATGCAGTCGCGAGGCACCAGCCTGGGCAGCGTATTTGGTCAGGAAGGCAGCGTCTTCCACACCCGTCGGGGAGCCGAACGGATTCTGTTCAACGTGAGCATCGGCGTCGCACTCGGCTTCCTCATCATTTCGGTTGCCCTGGCGCGCGTCAACATCTGAACCGCGGCGCGTGCTCCGGACCTAACCTGCCGCCAGCGTCTCGAGTCGCAAAGATAGCGCTTTCGACGTGCCTTCGGAGTCCATAGTCAGTCCATACAGGACGTCGGCGGCTGCCATGGTGGCGCGGTTGTGGGTGACCACAATCGCCTGGGTGTTCATGCTGATGTCCCGCAATGCAGCCAGGTAGCGGTCCACATTCCCCTCGTCGAGGGCTGCATCGACTTCATCCAGTACGCAGAAGGGTGCCGGCCGCATGCGGAGTACGCCGAAGAGCAGCGATGACGCGATTAGAGACCTCTCGCCACCGGAGAAGGCGGAGCTGGATCGACTGCGCCTGCCCGGGAGCTGAGCGACGACTTCGATTCCGCCACCGTCGAGTTGATCCAGCCTGGCGTTGCCCCCGCGCAACATCACCTCGAACACCCGGGAAAATTCTTCGCTTACGGCTGCAAATGCCGCGTCGAACTGGGTGCGCATTTCGGCATCCGCCACCTCCATCATGACTCGCAGGGTATCGGCCGCACTGCGCAAATCTTCGACGTGCTTGAGCAAATAGGCGTGACGCTCGGCCAGTTCGGCGGCTTCCGCCACTACGGATGGATCGGCATCAGCGTATTGCATGGAGCGCGATCGTAACCGTTTGATCTCCACCTCGGTCGGTGGCTCCGCATTGGAAGGGCTCAATTCGTCCGGACTCACCTGGAGTTCTTCGTCTATCTCTGCCCGCAGCGCGTCCAGCTTGTTACCGGAATTCGTGCTTTCCGCCTGGGCACGCTCGTCCTGGCGCACCAAATTCGAAACTGCCAGTCGAGCCGCTCGAACCTGATCGCCCGACACGTGCCGTGTCGGCCGTGCAGTACGTGCGGTCGAGAGTACGGCTGAGTGTTCTTCAAGCAGTACATCGAATCGCTCAACCTGTTGCACGCAAGCTGAGCGTTCGTCTTTAAGACGCAGCACAGTCTGATCCAGAACTGCGATGTCGGTTGCGCCCGTCGTCAATTCGCCCTGCAACCGCGTTTGTTCCGATCGTATGGCCGACTTGAGTTCATACTGCGCACGAGACGTGGCAAGCGCCACCTCGAGCCTCTGGCGCGCTTCCCGGCGATGGTGGTCGAGGTCCGACAGCACGGCGCGCCGGGATTCGACGTGAGAGCTCGCTTGATCAACTCGCGCTGTCAGTTCATTTTCCAGGGCATGCAACTCTCGGTGCGACGATTCCCACTGGGTGTACTCAGAGGCGAGAAAAGTCTGCGCGTCGTCCAAATTGTTGAGTTCGGTGCCCAGCGTCAGGCATCTTTCCTCCAGGTCGGTCCGCTGAAGGATGAGTCCGGCCATCCTGGTTTCCAGGTCGGTGAGGTGTTTCCGACAGGCACGCAAGCCGGCGTACATGGACTCCAGCGTGGCTTCAGCTTCCCGGCGATGTTCCGCAGATTCGTCGCGAGCAGTCTCCAAACGGGACATGCGCGCGGAAATCGTGGTGTAGCGTCGCGTCATGGTCGACACTTCGCGCTTCAACCGGAGATAAGAAGCGGCCCGATCATCACTGCTCGAGGCGATGTGACCGACGGCGTCCCACGATTCGCCTTCCTTCGATATAACCCGCAAGGCGGGAGTTCCGACGGTGTGTGCCGGCATTCCTCGTAGCGCTTGCCAGATACGGTCGGCCTCGGCCCCGGTTTCAGCTAACAGAGTCGTGCGGAGCGGGTTGATTCGAGTGACCACGAGACCATCGACGACGCTGTCGGCCCAGATTCCAGAGCCCGCCCTGCACTCGAGGGAGTTCCTCCAGGCAGCAAAGCCTGGGACCTCGTCCTCGTGCATGGAGCATCTTGCGTTTCCGTTCACCGGTGCATGGGCCCACGATCCGAGCGCAGCGGCCACCGCGGCTTCCCACCCACGTTGGACAGAAATGGTTTGAAGGACAGATTCGGTCCCACCGTCATCGTGGGTTCCCAGTGCGCGCGTCGCCGAATCTCGCCGACGTTGCGCTCCGGTGGCTGCGCCTTTCATACGGCTCAAGATGGAGTCGATTCGTGTTCCTCGCGCCCGCCACGCAGCGACTATCTGCTCTGCAGCCTCGAATTGTTCGGTCAGCGACCCAACTTGCATCTGTACCTGGGCCGCCTCCGCCGTGAGCACCGCAGTCTCCTGCTCGCCTTCCTGCATCCTCCCATGGGCAGAGGCAAGCCAGTGCACCAGATCCTCCCGCCGGCGATTTGCCCGATCTATCTCGCGCTCTAAACGTGCCCCGTGCTCAAGCTCGGCACTGCGGGAGCGCTCGTGCTCCGCCGCCGCCTCTAAAGCCTTTTGCAGTTCGACTTCGGCCTGCGCGAAGGTTCGGCGCGCGTAGTCGACTTTGAGGCCAAGCCCCTCTTCCTCAGCGCGTGCCAGTGCCACGTCTGCCTCCGCCTTTCGAGCAGACTCTTCGGCTTCGGTCATGCGCAGTTCAACTTCGAGTGCGGCCGTTCTCGCCCGGTGAATGGGGCCGTCCAAACCGGCGCGCTGCGCCTCAAGGGAGTTAAGGTTATGATCCGTTTCGGACCGCACGCGGTCGGCGGCCTCTCGCTCCCGCTCAAGGGCACGGTTCGCTGCAACCAGCATGTCGATTCGTTGCTGCCATGCGCGCTCGTCTTGCAGCACCGCTTCCGACGCATTCTCGAGTTCCGCCAGGACCGCCTCGGCCCTACCTCGCTCATCGGCGATGTGCTTCGTCCTGGTTTGCAATTCCGCCAGCTCGGCACCGGCCACCCTCCAGCGTGCCGCATACCAGTCGTGCAATCGGCCACGCAGGATGGTTTGCGCTTCTTGCCGATCCTGCACCGCTCGCGCCTGGCGACGGAGAGTCCGCAGGCGCGGTTCAAGCTCCTCGAGTACAAGCACGATCGTCGCAATATTTTGTTCCGTCGTGCCAAGCTTCTGTCGGGCTTCGTCTCGTCGAACTCGGTAGCCTGATAGACCGGCGGCCTGTTCCAGCAGGCTGCGCCTCTCGGTCGGCGCGGCAGAGAGCAACGCGTCCGCCATTCCCTGTGTGACCACGATATGCCGGCTCCCGTCGATCCCAAGGTCGCGCAGGCGATCAAGTAGGTCTCGCAGTCGCGCCCTGCGTCCGTCGACCAGATACTCGCTATCGCCGGAACGATAGAGTCGTCGGGCGATGGCAAGTTCAGCCGGTGACGACGATTCTACTGTGGTCGCCGCGAATGTTAGCGAGACTTCTGCAACGCCCAAGACGTGTCGGGATCCGGCATAGATCACGTCCTCCGCACGCTGGCCGCGCAGGTCGCGCACACTTTGCTCGCCCAGACACCACCGAATAGCGTCCACGACGTTGCTCTTTCCGCTGCCGTTTGGGCCGACGAGAGCAGTGATGCCGGGGGTGAACTCGAAGCGAGTGGTACGAGCGAAACTCTTAAAACCGGTTATGTCGAGAGATTTAAGAAACAGGTTGCCCCCCCCCGCTATGAAGCAGAACATTGTAGGGTATCAAGGGTCAGCTCCACGGCGAAAAGCTTGACAGTATCGTATTCATGAGGATGGCGTTTTTGATAGACTGGCGCGTTCAACTTCTCCGGAGGAGTGCGCCCACTTGAGTAGCAGACCGACACCGAATCCGCGCCGGGGTATCCTGCGCGCCGCCATCACGGTAGTAGTCCTCACTGCTCTTTTAATCATCGCCATTCTCGCGGTGTCATCTTTAACGGCACCAAGCGTTAAGGCACCCACGGCTCCGCTTACGCCCGGGCCGATTACTCCGATCGCTACTCCGGTGACGGCGACTCCCGGTTCGACACCTCGTGCCGCGCCTTCACCCACGCACAAGAAAAAGACACTCGGCAGCATTCTGGAAGATCGGCCGTCGCTGCAGGCTCTCGAGTCCTCTCCGAGCGACTCGATGCTCGGGCGCGCAGCCGACTGGAACGCCGGTGGCATAGCAGTGCGCACGCGTAATCACATCGCCTGGTACTCGCGCGCCGTGAACAGCACTCTCGGGATGGACCTTCACTTTCAGGTACTGCCACGCGGGACCCGGGTGAATCTCGGAGAGGCGGACTCGCTGGTCCGACCCGTGTGGTCGGCTGACGGTCGATACCTGCAGTACGTGGCTCAGTCCCGACCCGGCGCATCGACGGTTGCCGGATGGACCCTGCTGCAGTACGACACAAGACGCAGGACGACCGCCCGACTGGCTACTCTTGCCGGATTCTTCATGACGCCACTGGGATGGTGGCACGCGCGTCCCCTGTTTCTGGTTGCCAACGGCAGCGACACATCCGTCTATACCGTGGAAGCCGGTCGGGTACATTTTCTCGACGTGCTGGCACCTCAGCCGATCACCTCCGCTGCGCTCTCTCCGCGCGGCGGCGAAATCGCATTTGTGGCTCCCACGAACTGCTACAACTGCACCCTGGAACTCTTCGACCTACAACGGCGCGACGCGTGGTCCGGGCCGAGCGGCATTGCCAACGAATCATTAATGGCATGGTCGAACGATGGCCGGCACGTTCTCACGATGATCAGAGGCAGAATCGTGGTAGCGTCGTCTTTGGCCGGTGCCGGCCCCCAATTTGGCGGGGCAGCTCCGCTCCCCCAGACGTGGCAGCACTCATTGAGTGTCTCGATCGAGCGTGGACGAGTGCGAGTGGTCGACCGTATCACCGGCCGTTCCATCGTCGCCAATCTACAGTCCGGGACATTTTGATGCTGCATAAGGGACCCACGCACTGCGATTTACGTTCCTGATCGCCGCTCTGACCCTGTCAGCAGGCTGTCTGGGCGCTGCGCGTTCCATGACAGCCGCGCTCGCGTGTTCCCAGCCCGACGTCCCGTCGGTCAGCGCTGCCTTCGAGCTTGCCGGCAGTAATCTGCTGTCCGCTTCCAGGCCCCAGTTCCCCGCGTCTGGGACCGTGCATAGCATCCCACCCACGTTGCTGAAAGCAGTCGGCTGGGTGGAGAGCGGATGGCGGCAATTCGACAACGCCGGAAGGCCGCTGGTCGCGCCTGATTTCGGCTACGGCATCATGCAGATTACTTCCGGCATGCCAGGAGCGTTCGGAAATGTGCGGGGCAGTATCTCTCCGGCATCGCAGGCCAGCGTGGCAAGCGATTACGTGTACAACATCGCGTACGGCGCCCAAATGCTGGTGGACAAGTGGAACAGCACTCCACGGATTGGGAACGGCGACCCGACAGTAATCGAGAATTGGTACTTTGCGCTGTGGGCCTACAACGGCTGGGGGTGGGTGAATAATCCAAACAATCCGCGTTTTGCGCGCCTGGGGAGTCCGGCTCAGAATCCGGCGACGTATCCCTATCAAGAACGGGTGCTGTACCTGGTACAACATCCCCCGCGCGACAGCGCGGGTAATCCGTTGTGGAGACCGCTGAAGGTGACCTTGCCGTCTGCATCTGTCATCGGTAACTCTCCCCACAGCTTCACACCCCAGTCCGTGCACAGCCAGCCAGTGCCCGCACTTTCTGCCGTCTACGGCAGCGCGAACGCGCTGTCGGCCATGCCGAATTCCAGCCTGACTGTACCGATCAAAGTGGAAAATACCGGAACGCTGCCCTGGCCGTCCTCCGGTTCGCTCGCGGTGTCCCTGACATATCACCTCATGACGTCGGACGGGAATCCCTGGTCCGCCCTTTCTCCTTTTAGCAAAGGGGTGGTATCGTTCGCGCAGGGAGATACGGTTCTACCCCGCGATGTACTTCCAGGTAAGTCAGTCACCATTCGTCTGTCGGTCAAGGTGCCCGGCGCCGCCGGAACATATAGGGTGATCTGGGATCTGCAACAGGGCCCCGATGCCTGGTTCAGTCAACAGGGCGTTTTGCCACGCGCGGCGGTCATGCATGTGATAGCGGGGCTTAACTCGTCGCCGACGCCGACCTCATCTCCTTCACCGGCAAGTGCTAGCCCGAACGATGCGCAGTTCGTGCGAGACACATCGGTACCGGACGGCAGCGTGCTGGTACCCGGTGACGTGTTCGATAAGGGATGGCTCCTGTTCAACAACGGAAAGGCGACCTGGGGTCCAGGTTGGTCAGTGCGGCACGTATCAGGAAGTACCTTCGGCTTAAAGACAGCTCCATTGCCCACAACTGCATTCTGCCGCTCTTTGAACCTTATAGTCAGTTTGCACGCACCGAAGCACTCGGGCACGTTCGCTGGCGTGTGGCGGGTGTACGACCCCGGTAACACAGCCGTGGGTGACAAATTTACGGTGGTCGTGACGGTACGCGGGTCGGCCGGAGGACCCACACCGACTCCCACTCCAACGGCGTCTCCGACAGCCTCTAGCCGCCCAACTTCGACGCCGACGGCGACTCCCGTAGGCTGATACCACCAGCGTTCAGCGGACTTCCTCAGTGATATAATGCGCTACAGGTCGTGAACTCGGCCCATGGACTTCAGGAGGCCCACCATGTCTGGACACTCAAAGTGGGCATCGATCAAGCGCGCAAAGGGTGTGACCGACGCAAAGCGCGGTCAACTGTTCACGAGGCTTTCCCGTGAAATTACGGTTGCCGCGCGAGAAGGTGCAGATCCCGCCGGTAATTCGCGTTTGCGTCTCGCAGTCCAACGAGCGCGTGATGCCAACATGCCACTGGATAACATCGACCGTGCCATCAAGCGCGGCGCCGGAGCCGGCGAAGGCTCCAATTACACCGAGATGTGGTACGAAGGGTACGGACCAGGTGGTGTAGCGGTGCTGGTCAGTGTGTTGACGGACAACAAAAACCGCTCGGCCGCTGAAGTGCGGAGCACATTCACACGGGCCGGCGGAAATCTCGGCGAAGCGGGTTCCGTGCGCTGGTTGTTCGATTCGCGCGGTGTCATCGCGGTCGAGTCTGGGGAGCGCGATCCCGACGACATCGCCCTCGCTGCAATCGATGTCGGAGCGGAGGACGTGCAAACGGAAGACGGAACCCTGGACGTCTACACCGATCCTGGAAATCTTGAGAGCGTGAGAGCCGCGCTCGAGTCAGACGGACTCAAAGTCCTGAGCAGCGAGTCGGCGCTCGTGCCCAAGACGAGTATCCAGGTGGACGAGAAAACGGCGGAACAGGTACTGCGTCTGATCGATAAGCTCGAGGAACTCGATGACGTACAAAACGTCTACTCAAATCTCGACGTCTCGGATGAAGTCGCCGCGGCCCTCGCGGGCTAGATAGGGCTACCGCTGTCCAGCGCGGACGACCAACTGCGTACCGGCGCTAAGGTTTCCAA
>DAINCT010000009.1:0-25580 GCA_036732245.1 Chloroflexota bacterium
GCAGTGGGCGTGGGGGCAGTTCGGTATTTCATGGTGCAGTACAACCCCCTGCGGGACATCGTGTTCGACGTGTCAGACGTCGTGAGTTACGACGGAAACACCGGACTCTACGTGCAGTACGCGCTGGTTCGGATGGCAGCCATCCTGAGGCGCGCCTCTTCCGATCATGGCGTCGAGGACGACGAGATTGACGCCGCCGACATGAAGTTGCTGCAGCACGAGCAGGAGAAGCCCCTAATTTTTCAGCTCGCGCAGTATCCCGACACCGTGGCGACCGTAACTCGGACTCTAGCCGTAAATCTGATCGCCGAGTACGCCTACGACCTGGCAACCACGTTCAGTCAGTTTTATCGTGATTGCGGCGTGTTGAACGCAGAGCCTGGTTTACGTGCGGCAAGACTCCTACTGGTTCGCACCGTGCAATCGGTTCTGTCCAACGCATGCGAATTGCTTGGAGTGCCGGTGATCGAGCGTCTGTAACCGCAATCCTGGTGCCCGTCAAAGATGCCCGATGCCGCCGGCGATGCATGCAACGAGGCCAATAACGATAAGAATTCCGGCCACGCGTCCTAGCCTGGCAGCCGTACCTGGCCCACCGGCCACCAGCAATGCGGCGCCGGCCACAATACAGGCGACCCCACCGAAGATCAAGCCGAGCCGCGCCGCGGGCGAGACCACCTGAGTGGTCGGACGGCGTTTCGAGCGCACACGTTCGGCACGACGGCGAGCTTTGCGCGAACGTCCCATGATCAGGTGGGGTCTTGAGCCAGGATTATGGGGTCGTCCCGCACCCGGCCTGCAAAGATCGTTAATGCATCGTCGACGTCCACATAGACTCGTGGTTCTGTCAGAAGGTGCGCACCGGTCTCCAACCAACCTTCCTGGGTGGTGAAAGCCGCGAGATATCCGGCCTTTGCAACCGCCGCCACGACCTTCGGGTTATATGCGCCATACGGGTAGGCGAACACGCGCACGCTGCGGTGCAACCTGGATTGCAGCTCTCGGCGCGACTCGCCGAGTTGCCAACGGAGACTCCGGGGGCCGATCCGGGTCAAGTCCGGATGCGTCATCGAGTGTGCCTCAATATCCATTCCATGTGCGGACATCGTCTCCACCTGTGCCCATGTCAGATAGCGCGGCGTTCCCAGAAAGCTGGGGACGATGAAGAAGGTAGCACTGAGGTGAGCCCGCAGGAGCGGTAGATACACGCCCTGGAACACGTCCGAGTACCCATCGTCGAAGGTCAGTGCCACGGGCCTGGACGGCAGAGCAGATCCCGTGCTGAGATACTGCGCGAGACTTCGAATTGTTACGACGTGATAGCCCGCCGCACGCAGATAGCGCAACTGGGCCGCGAACTGCGATGGCAACACGGTCAGCCCTCGCTCTATTGCGTCGTCCGAAGGCTTCAACGCTTTTACATGGTGATAAATCAGGACCGGTGCAACGACTTGTCGGAACCTTGCCTCCGGCGCCGCTGCAGCGTAGAGCGAGGTGGCGAGGACGCCGGCAGCCACTGCAAGCAGGCTGCACCAGAGCCTTACCGTACGGTCCACGTGGCCCGAGTATTCGGTGGAACCACTTCGATCCATGTCTGGCCGGGATTGAAAGCCACCACCCTGCCTCGGCGATCTAGAAACGTGAGCGGTGCATTGGAATTCTGTTGGTGCCACGTTCCGCGCGTGAGTCCCCCGTCCCGGAAGTACCAGGCGGTTCCGGACCCGATCGTCGGAATGAGGATGCTTTCAGGAGTGATACCGGCGTATGGGTCAGCCGTAGCTGGGCCGGTCTGCATGACGATGACGTTCGCCGGACTCAAGGGCTGATGGGTATTCGCGTCGACGTGAGGCGTCCCGCCCATGTACCGGAGATAGGTGTTCGCGGCGCGGTTATATACATACTTCACCCCGTAATCGCTCACCGGCGTCGGAGCCAGGGGATTGGCGAATGCAATCGACAGGACCGTAGCGTGTCCTCGAGCTTTCAACGCGGCAGGTTGTTTATGTAGCAAGTACGCATTGTCGTACGCCCAGTTTTGCTGCTTGCCGGCCGCGTATTGGCGAAGTTTGAACGTGCTGGTATACATGTTGTGCGGCGCCACCCGGTCGGCACTGCGCCAGAACAGTGGTGTGCCCGTGTTAAAGAGACTGATCTCCCATCGATTCTCGTCGATATTGAAGACCTTTGGGAGCAACCACAATTGGCGCTGCGCATCGTCATTGCCGCCGACGTGGGCCAGAATGGCATGAAGTCCGGCAGCCCAATGGTCGAAGTACACGCGCGTGCTGCGGACCGGGCCAACTTTCGTGGCGTCGTGCTCCAGGTAGATTGCCATGAAACGCGTCACTCCACCTTCCGCCAGCGTCTCAACCACGGTGCTGGCGGCCGCCAACCCGGCTTGAGGGCGAGAATCGGGGGAGTAGTTCTCCAGAATTACCGCCAGA
The DNA here is from genome assembly GCA_036732245.1 of Chloroflexota bacterium. GTDB lineage: Bacteria > Chloroflexota > UBA5177 > UBA5177 > UBA5177 > JANWJD01. The sequence goes on from DAINCT010000009.1 coordinate 2,445, forward strand.
GGGCGGCGCAGGCCCAGATTCCGCGGCGTTGACTGACCGTCGAATGGACCGGGTATGAACGCCGGAGGTTTTATGTCGGGGAGCGTTCTGGCGCCAATGGACGCGGACACCGGTGTGGTGGCGGCAGTGCCTCCGCAGGCCGAGAGGAGAATGCCACAAAGACCTATCAGGGCGACGGGAACGGGTCGGATCACAATCACTTCCTCTCAGCAGACAAAGACGTGAGAATGTAGCATACGTCCGACGCCAAGACAAGCTGTGGAACGCCTTCGCTCAAGGACTGTACACTGACGTCAGCCGCGCGTCTGACTGAGTGCACGCCAACTCACAAATCGGCGGTTACGGGAGGACTCGCATCGGCCTGGAGGAGACATGGAGGGGACGCTGATGGCGACCGAGGCAAAGGACTTCACGTGCGACATTTGCGGTGGACCACTGGGTCAACAGCGCTGGCGCGGATTTCCTCCCATATGCAGCAAATGCGAGATGGAAAGCATTCACGATACGCCTGATCTGAGCGGCCCCTACCTCGACTCGTACAACCGATTGAGGGATCTTCGTAATCAGCTCGCCGACACGTTTCGGCATCTGGAAAACGAGGACGAGGATATGGTCGAAGGAGAGCCGATAGTGGAAGTCATCGACCAGATCGAGGACCTCGCTCAGACGTTTCTCGAGACCGTCGTCAAGCCAGTCGATGAATGGGAAGAAGGATAACGACCCCGTACCCGCCGAATCTAGTCCTAAATTCCTATCACCTGGATAGTAACTTGCCGTGTCTTTGGCCGATCCAGTTCGATCAAGAACACGCGCTGCCACCGGCCGAGCACCATTCTTCCGGTCACGACGGGTACGCTCTCGCTGGCACTCAAGAGAAGATGCTGGCAGTGAGCATGTGCATTCGGACACTCACCCGGCTCCATGTTGACCGTGCGTACGTCGAAATTGTTGTGATGGTATTCACGCTCGATCGGGGCGATCTCCGAGAGGAAGAGAGCCATGTCTTTCAGGAGCTCAGGCTCGCTCTCGTTGATTTTGATGGCAGCCGTGGTGTGCTGTGAAAAAATGACGACGATACCGTTCGTGATGCCGGATCGATCCAGGATGTCGGTGACTTCGTCTGTTACGTCAATGAACTGGGGAGCGTTCGAAGTTGTCCGATGGAGCGTTTCACTGTACGTGCGGAACGCCGGGACGGACTGAAATAGTTGGTGTTCGATCATGGATGGGTTGCGCCCACCTCCTCAGTGGACCGCAGGGTGTGCGCCGGGAGTTCAAACCCGTGCATCCGAGGGTCGGATATCGCCACGACCGGGTCCATTCGTGGTACGACGTTGCTCTCTGTGCTCCATCAATAGTACACCCACAGAATTCGCCGGAATTGACCGTGGGCATCCCCGGAATGATTCACCGCTACTCGATTTTTGCCAGAAGTTGGTCGGTCTCAACCGTGTCCCCCACCCTGGCACGGACTTCTGTCAACGTACCTGAACGGTGAGCGGTAACGTCGTTTTCCATCTTCATCGCCTCGATTACCAGGATGAGCTCGCCGGCCTGCACCGCGTCACCCTTGACCTTTTTCACTCCGATGACTGTGCCGTGCATGGGACTCAGGAGATCAGATTGGCTCGCGGTCTTTCCTGCGGTGTCGCGCTTCGCCGTCCGCTGTTTTTTCTGAGAGGCAGCCGTACGAATCTCAGCGACGCGCACTCGATAACTGCGGCGATCGACCTCAACCTCAAAGAGCCTGGGCGCGTCGCGCGACGTGCTCGGGTCCTCGACCAATTGAGGGTTACTCGTACCGGAAGTACGCTCAAAATCCGGCGCATACTGATCCAGAAATGATGTACTGATCTCACCCGAAACGAAGTTTGCATGTTGGAGCGTGGACTCGTGAAAAGGAATCGTGGAACACGGGCCTTCGATTACGTACTCGTGCAACGCTCGAAGCGTGCGGCGGCGCGCCGCTTCTCGGTCCGGTGCCCAGCAGATCAACTTGGCCATGAGCGAGTCGTACTCGCCCGGGATCGTAAACCCGTTGTAGACTCCTGAGTCCACCCGGGTTCCGGGGCCGCCGGGCTCGCGGTAGCGCGAGATCGTGGCAGGTGTTGGTCGAAATCCGTTGGACGGGTCCTCCGCGTTGATGCGGACCTCAATGGCGTGACCGTACGGTTGATCGACGCTCGCGGTGAGCGTCATCTGCTCTCCCGCGGCCACCAGGATCATCTCCTGAATGAGATCAACCCCTGTGACCCACTCGGTGACCGGGTGTTCGACCTGGATTCTCGTATTCATCTCCAGAAAGTAAAACTCGCCGTCCGGCGCCAGCAAGAATTCCACAGTTCCCGCGCTCGAGTAGTCGACGCTCCCGGCTACCCGGAGCGCCATTTCGCCCATGCGGGTCCGCAGATCCCGGTTCACCGCCGGACTGGGACTCTCCTCGATAAGTTTCTGGTGCCGCCGTTGTACTGAACAGTCGCGCTCTCCCAGGTGGACCAAGCAACCGTGCTGGTCTCCCAGCACCTGGACTTCCACATGTCGTGGTTCGGCAATGTAGCGTTCGATGTAGACCTCAGGGTGTCCGAAGTATGCCTGCGCTTCGCGGCGCGCCCCTTCGAGGGCGCCGGCCAATTCGTGTACTTCATTGACGACCCGAATGCCTCGCCCGCCTCCGCCTCCGGCCGCTTTGATCGCCAGGGGGAAACCGAGCTCGCCGGCTAACCGTCGCGCCTCGTCAAGTGTTCCAACTGGGCCAGATGAGCCGGGAATAAGTGGTACGCCGAGTGCGGCTGCGGCTCGACGCGCCTCTACCTTGTCGCCCATGGTTTGCAGCGCGTGCGAAGTCGGTCCGATAAAGGCCAGTCCGGCGGATCGTGCCGCGTCCGCGAAAACGGCGTTTTCGGCAAGAAAGCCATATCCAGGATGTATGGCCTGGGAACCGGACGCGGCCGCGACCTCAAGCAGTGCCTGGATATTTAGATAGCTGGCGATCGCGGGCGAGGGGCCGAGGTAGTAGGCTTCATCCGCCTCGAGCACGAACAGAGCGTCACGATCCGCGTCTGAGAAGGCGACGGCGGACGTGATGCCCATCTCCCGCAAGGTCCGTACGATCCGCACGGCAATCTCGCCTCGATTGGCGATCAACACCTTACGAAACATTGCTCCCCCAATGACTCCTCGATTGGCCTTGTGACCTCAGAACGCCGTGGGCTTCCCGCCGGCCGGCAATCGTCCACCGGCTCATGCTCTGAATCGGGCCGATCTGGTCCTTGTTCGACGATTCGAGATAGGACTGAAGTGAGATCGCAATGACCGCAGCGAGCCGCTCGTCGTCGGGTTCCCCGTCAATAAATTGCACCTCCATATTTAGAGCGGAATATTTCCGTGCTTCTTCGGGGGCAGAGAAGCGCGCTTGGTACGCGTCATCCTCAAGGCGCGAATCAGGGCGAGACGAGTTGTCTGCGGTTCGATGATGTCATCGACGTAGCCGCGCGAGGCAGCGATAAACGGGTTAGCGAATCGCGTCTTGTAGTCCGCAATCAGGTCTGCGGCATAGAGTTCCTCGTCATCGGCCCCGGCCAACTCGCGACGGTAGATGATTTTCGTCGCGGCGTCCGGCCCCATGACGGCTATTTCGGCGCCGGGCCACGCCAGGTTGACATCGGCCCTGATGTGCTTCGATGCCATGACGTCGTAAGCGCCTCCGTAGGCCTTTCTCGTGATCAACGTGATCTTCGGCACCGTGGCTTCGGCGAAAGCGTACAGGAGCTTGGCGCCGTGTCGAATGATTCCGCCGTACTCCTGTCCAGTCCCCGGAAGGAACCCGGGAACGTCGACAAACGTGATGAGCGGTATGTTAAAGGCATCGCAGAACCGGACAAATCGGGCTGCTTTTTCGGAAGCATCGATATCCAGCACGCCGGCGAGATATTGCGGCTGGTTCGCGACGACCCCTATCGCGTAACCATCCAGTCGGGCCAGACCAACGATGATATTTCGGGCGTATAAGGCCTGTACTTCAAAGAAGTCGGCGCTGTCCACCACCTCGCCGATGACGACTTTCATATCGTATGGCTTGTTCGGCGCTTCGGGCACCACATTCAGGAGGACGGCGCTTTCCCGTTCAGGATCGTCGTCCGACTGCGCCCGGGGAGGATCATCGAGGTTGTTCGACGGTAGGTAGCCCAACAACGTGCGTACGTCGTCAAAAACTTCTTCCTCGCTGTCCGCCGCAAAGTGGGCGACTCCGCTCTTGGTCGAGTGCGTATCGGCGCCACCGAGAGCCTCGAAGGTCACATCTTCGCCCGTGACCGTCTTCACCACATCGGGACCTGTAATGAACATGTATGCGATATCGCGAACCATGAAAATAAAATCGGTGATGGCCGGTGAATAAACGGCCCCGCCTGCACATGGACCAGCCACCACGGAAATCTGCGGCACGACACCCGATGCCATCACATTGCGCCAGAATATTTCCGCGTAGCCGCCGAGACTCACCACACCTTCTTGAATTCGAGCCCCGCCAGAATCGTTGATGCCGACGATTGGTGCACCCATCTTCATCGCCAGGTCCATCACCTTCATAATCTTTTCGGCGTACGCTTCTCCCAGCGAGCCTCCAAATACTGTGAAGTCCTGCGAAAAGACGAATATTTGACGATCATCCACCGTACCGTACCCCGTAACGACGCCGTCGCCCAGGTACACGCGATCCTCCAGGCCGAATCCCTGAGCCCGGTGGGTAACGAAACGATCCAGTTCAACAAAGGATCCTGGATCGAGCAGCAGGTCGATCCGCTCACGCGCCGTTCGCTTACCGCGCTCGTGTTGCTTCGTTTCGGCGGCTTCGCCCGCGGGATGAAGGGCTTCATGTCTCGTGCGACGCAGGCGCACGAGCGGATCTTCCACACGATCAGCGCCGGCATCCTCGGTCGATTCACCTCGCGGAGGCAATGTCATGCCGGTCCCCGGGCATCGTACGTCCCGAACACACCGCGCATCGTGTCCGAGACTTCTCCAATGGTGGCGTAGGATCCCAGTGCCGCTTTGAGTGGATACATGATGTTGTCGCCGGTTCGGCAGGTTTCCTCCAGCCGCTCCAGAGCCTGGGAAACGGCCCTGGAATCCCTCACACGCCGGAGCTCCGTCAGGCGATCACGCTGTGCTTGCTCCAGTTCAGGATCCGGTTCTGCGTATTCCACCGGAGCAGATTCCTCCTGCTGGAAGACGTTAACTCCCACGACTTCACGCTCTCCGCGGTCAACTGCTTGCTGGTACCGGTACGCGGCCTCTTCGATTTGGGCCTGCATGAAACCGCTTTCTATAGCTATCACGGCGCCGCCCATTCCGTCGATCCGTGCAATCAGTTGCGATGCTTCCTCGACGATCCGGTCGGTCAGGTGTTCGATTAGATACGATCCTCCAAGTGGATCCGCCACCTCCGACACGCCGCTCTCTCCCGCGATAATTTGCTGCGTACGGAGCGCCAGCGTGGCAGCTTCGCGGCTCGGCAGGGACAGCGCCTCGTCAAAGCCGTTGGTATGCAGGCTCTGCGTCCCGCCGAGTACTGCACTCAAGGCCTGTAGTGCTACCCGAACCACATTGTTTAAAGGCTGTTGGGCGGTCAAGGTCGATCCCGCGGTCTGCGTATGGAAACGCATCAGCCACGACTTTGGGTCAAGGGCATGAAATCGGTCGCGCATGATACCGGCCCAGAGTTGACGTGCCGCCCGAAACTTCGCGACCTCTTCGAGAAAATTGCTGTGGGCATTGAAGAAGAAACTGAGTCTTGGCGCGAATTCATCGACCTCCAGGCCGGCTTCGATCGCCGACGTCACGTACGCGACGGCATCGGCCAGGGTGAACGCCACTTCTTGTACCGCGGTCGAACCTGCTTCCCGAATGTGATACCCACTGATGCTGATGGTATTCCAGTTCGGGATCTCGGCCGTGGCGTACGACATCAGGTCCGTCACCAGCCTCATAGACGCCCGCGGCGGGAAGATATATGTGCCACGCGCGGCATATTCCTTGAGAATGTCGTTTTGCACGGTGCCGCTTAATTTTTCCGCCGGGATGCGCCGTTTTTCGCCTGCGAGTTGATACAGCAGGAGGAGAGACGAGGCAGTGGCATTGATGGTCATCGAGGTGCTGACGCGATCCAGCGGGATTCCGTCGAGGAGGGTCTCCATGTCGGCCAGACTGTCGATTGCCACGCCCACCCGGCCGACCTCACCGATCGCCCGCGGATTATCCGAGTCGTACCCCATCTGAGTCGGAAGATCGAAGGCCGTGCTCAGGCCGGTCTGGCCCTGAGCCAGCAGAAAGTGGAATCGTTGATTCGTTTCGCGGGCAGTCCCGAAACCCGAGTACTGACGCATGGTCCAGAGACGGCGCCGGTACATGTCCGGGTAGATTCCACGCGTGAATGGAAACCTGCCGGGCGGCTCTTTATGCAAACCGGCTCCCTCGTCGTAGACCGGCAGAAGTTCGACCGAGTTGGTTCGGAAGGGCCTGCTCCCGGCTGCCGTCACGCCACTAACTCCTCGTGCCGGATCTGCTTCCGGTCTGCCGGCGAATCGACGTCCCTGTCGTGCAAAGAAGCTCCGTCAGCGAGTGGACACAGCGCCCAGCAGTACCTCGACCCGATCAGCGATATCCGCGATGGAGTCTGCCACCGGAACGCCAACGGCGGCAAAGGCATCCACCTTGTGTTGGGGACCGCCCACTCCGCCAGTTATGATCGCTCCAGCGTGTCCCATTCGTTTGCCGGGCGGGGCCGTCCGTCCCGATATAAAAGCAATCACTGGTTTTCCGGTTCGGCTGCCAATATAGTCTGCAGCCTCTTCCTCATCGGTGCCACCGATTTCACCGATCAACACGATGACGTGAGTGTCGTCGTCATCGTCGAAGAGGCGAAGGATGTCCGTAAACGAGGTGCCGATGACCGGATCTCCACCGATGCCGACGGTGGTCGATTGCCCGATTCCGCGTTGTGTGAGCTCGTTCACCATTTCATAGGTCAGCGTGCCGCTGCGCGACACCACACCGACATGTCCCTCCAGGAAGAGCTGGTTCGGCATGATCCCGACCTTACAGCGCCCGGAACTAACGAGACCCGGGCAGTTTGGACCGATCAGGCGAGAGCCGTGATCCTCGACGAATCGATAGACCTTCACTTCGTCCTGAACAGGGATATGTTCCGTGATCGAGACGATAAGAGGTATACCGGCGTCCGCCGCATTCATGATCGGATCGGCGCCGAACGAGCCTGGTACGAAGATAACAGCCGCGTTCGCGTTCGTCTCAGATACCGCCTCGGAAACGGTATTGAAAACCGGCACGCCGTCGACGTGCGTTCCGCCTTTGCCAGGCGTTACCCCCGCTACCACATTGGTCCCATATGCACGCATCTGGGCAGTGTGAAAGCTGCCCTCGCGTCCTGTCATGCCCTGTACCAAAAGTCTGGTATCTTCATCAACCAGAATGGCCATTAGCTCTGCCCTCCCACTCCGGCCGGCGACCGTTCTCGAATCTGTGCCAGCACCGACCGCGTTGCCGTGACGAGATCCGCGGCGGGCGTAAATGCTGATCCCTGCAGGAGTTCGCGGGCCTCCGCCTCGCGGGTTCCAGCCAGGCGGATGGCGATCGGCACCGGGATGTCTCGCTCGCTTGCGACCTGCAACAAACCCTTCGCGACCTCATCCCCCCGGGTAATGCCTCCAAATATGTTTATGACGATGCCCTTGACGTTTTCGTCTCGCAGCAAAACGTCGATCGCGTTTCGCACGACGTCCGCCCTGGCACCACCTCCGATATCAAGAAAATTTGCCGGATTGCCGCCAACCTGTTTCACCACATCAAGAGTCATCATCACGAGCCCCGCGCCATTGCCTATGATGCCGACGTCTCCGTCGAGCCTCACATAGGCGAATCCCTTTTCGCTCGCGATCTGCTCGAGCGGGTCACCAATTGACTCGCTCTGTAAGGCCGCCAGCTCGGGGTGACGGAAGAGCGCACTGTCGTCCAGGTCCACCTTGGCGTCGGCCGCGATGGCGCGACCTTCGCTTGTGATCGCCAGAGGATTGACCTCTACCAGGAACCCGTCCTTTTCCACGAGGACGCGATAAAGGCCGGCGATGATGTTCTGGAGGTCTTTGAAGGCGGATTGTTCGAATCTCGCCGCGAACATTGCATCTCGGATCTGAAACGGGAGCAAACCGTAGGCTGGGTCGATCCAGGTACGAATAATGTCGTCGGGATTCGAAGCAGCCACGTCTTCGATGTCGATGCCTCCCATAGAGCTGAGCATCAATATGTAGCTGTGGTTGGCGCGATCGAGCGTGATACCTGCGTAGTACTCCTGAGCGATCGAAACCTGTTGCTCCACCAGGACTTTTTCGACTCTGAGACCCTTCAAGTCCATTCCGAGAATCTGGCGAGCTGCTTGATTGGCCTCGTCCGGCGAATTGGCCAGCTTGATTCCCCCCGCCTTACCCCGACCGCCTACCAACACCTGAGCCTTGATGGCGACCGAACCGAGGCTGCGTGCGATTTCAGCTGCTTCCTCCGGGTTGGTCGCTACCCCACCGGCCGGCACCGGAACTCCCACCGCTCGCAGTAGTTCCTTGCCCATATACTCCTGAAGTTTCAAGGACGCAACCTCCTCATGTGCTGGTCGAGAGCACAATCATTATGCACGAGGGTTGATATAATCCGGCATCTCACAGCCGGGACTACCCGGCTGTATTCTTTCCTGCGAGGGCGGTCCCATGATCGACACCGTTGCTCTGGACGCGATCCTCGAGCGGGTCAAGAAACCGGCCCGGTACCTGGGCGGAGAGTGGAACGCGGTCGTCAAGGATGACGCAGACGTGGAGCTGAAAGTGCTCCTCAGTTATCCGGATGCATACGAGCTCGGAGTATCGAACCAGGGCGTTCAGATCCTGTACACGGTCTTGAACGGACGTTCGGAGTACCTATGCGAGCGGGTATATGCACCGTGGCCCGACATGGAGGCCGAGCTGCGGGCTGCCGGGATGCCGCTCTTCAGTCTGGAGACCAAAAGGCCTTGCCGCGAATTCGATGTTATCGGCTTCTCTCTGGGCTACGAGACGGTGTACACGAACGTCCTGACCATGCTCGACCTTTCGGGTATCCCGCTTCGGACCTCCGACCGCGGGGATCGAGATCCGCTCATCGTGGCAGGCGGACATGCAGCGTTTAACCCTGAACCGATGTCTCCTTTCATCGATGCCTTTTGCATCGGGGAGGGAGAGGAAGCGATGACCGATTTGTTGGAGGTGGTGCGAGCGCATAGAGCTGAGCGCACCGGTACCGACGATCGCCTCGCTCTTCTCCACCACATCGCCGAGATTCCGGGCTGGTACGTACCATCGCTTTACGAGGTCCATTACGCGCCGGACGGTACTTTAGAGAGGGTCGACGGCCCCGGATTACCAATTCAGAAGCGCTTCGTTAAGGAGCTGCGTTCCGACTGGTATCCCGAGCGTCCCATCGTTCCGTCGATGCGGCCGATCCACGCTCGCGCCCAGATCGAGATCGTTCGCGGGTGCACTCGGGGCTGTCGCTTCTGCCAGGCGGGCATGGTGACCAGGCCCGTGCGGGAACGTTCGGCCGAGGAGATCAAGAGACTGAGCGCCGCAGCTCTGGGCAACACGGGCTACAGTGAGATCTCCCTGCTGTCGCTCAGCAGCAGCGATCATAGCCAGATCGAGGAGATCGTGCAGAACGCCGCACAGGAATTCTGTGCCGAAGGCGTCTCCGTCGCCCTCCCGTCGCTCCGCATCGAGTCGTTTTCGGTCGGGCTGGCTGATTCGATCAAAGAGGGCAAGAAGTCGGGCTTCACGTTTGCACCCGAAGCTGCCACCGAGCGGTTGAGAAACGTCATCAATAAGGTCATCCCGGACGACCGCTTACTGGCAACCGCGGATGCGGTGTATAGCCGTGGCTGGCGCACGATCAAGTTGTACTTCATGATCGGACTGCCCACTGAGACCGACGCGGATGTGGTCGCGATTTGCAATCTGGCAAAGCGCGTGCTGCAGGTCGGCCGCAAGTATCACGGCAAGGGTGCATCCGTGCACGTTGGTGTGTCGACGTTCGTGCCCAAACCGCACACGCCTTTCCAGTGGGTTGGGCAGGAGTCACGCGACGTGATTACTCGCCACCAGGAGATCCTCCGCCGCGAGTCGCGCACGCACGGTCTCAAGATCAGTTGGAACGACTATGACTCGAGCGAAGTGGAAGCGGTGCTCTCGCGTGGCGACCGTCGCATCGGAAACGTTATCCAGCGCGCGTGGGAGCAGGGAGCTCGGTTCGACGGCTGGAGAGAGTGCTTTCGCCACGACCTGTGGATGACTGCCCTGGCAGAGGAGAGAATGGACCTCCATTGGTATACATCCCGCCTTCGACCGCGCACAGAAACACTCCCCTGGGCCCACATTGATGCCGGAGTCAGTCCTCAATTCCTATGGACCGAATGGGAGAAGTCCCTGGCAGCGGGAACCACGGATGATTGCCGTTACGGTCAATGCGGACGGTGCGGTACGGATCCACGCGCCTGTGGTGACGCGCACCGAATTCGCAAGAGTATTCGGCTGGAATTAAAGCAGGAGCGAACCGTCGCCGCGGGCTGAGACGGGGTAGGAACGTGTCACTAGTCGCGTCTCGCGGCGATGACATCAACGGCAACGGCAGCCACGACGCTGAGCGCGGCGAGGAACACCGTCCATCTGTGCGCCGCCAGAAATGCCAGATTGAGGACTACCACGGCTGCAATCGAAGCGCCACGTCGTCCAGCCGTCCTCAGACTGGCATAGTGCGTGCGCCGTTGCTCGAGACCGTACGCAACGAGCGTGGCGGTCGCACTCGCCGCGACGGCGAGCGGGATAAAGAAGGCCAGGTACGTCAGCAATTTGCTGGGTGCCAGTGTGAGCAATACGATGCCCCATACGGCCCACCCAGCCAATGCCGCTAACGCGACCGCTGCCAGATAATGGCGATCCGGAGACTGTCGCTTCGATCCCCGACGCCGCCGGACATCACCGAGATAGATGATCCGGCCTGATGGATCGTGTTCGTGTCGCTCTGTAGGATCAGGTCGCATCGCCAACCTCGGTTCTGGGTACCATGCGTCGTCATAACTATACCCCCGTGGCCGCTCACACTCAAGCTCAAGCCTGGCGGCTTTGCCTGTTAAAATGGCGCGACTTGTCGCGAGGAGCAGGCGTTGCACCCACCACGTCCTCTCTTTCTGATGAATACCTTCGGTCGTCAGATGGAGGAGTTTCAGACACTGGAACCAGGCCGCGTCAAAATGTACACCTGCGGCCCCACGGTTTATAGCTACGCGCACATCGGGAACTTTCGCGCCTATCTTTTTGCCGACATCCTGCGCCGGACGCTCGAATACAACGGATACGACGTAACCCAAGTTCGAAACATCACGGACGTTGGTCATCTTACCAACGACACGCTCAGTACCGGCGTGGACAAGATGGAAGCCGCGGCACGCTCGCAGAACGCGAGCCCCTGGGACATTGCAAGGCACATCACCGAGGTCTTTCTCGACGACGCAGCCAGACTCAATATCGAACTGCCCGAGCATATGCCACGTGCGACCGAATACATCGGCACGATGATCGATCTCATCGAAGTACTCGTGAGCCGGGGATTCGCCTACGCGGCGGACGGAGACGTGTACTTCGACGTCACGAGGTTCCCCTCATACGGGACGCTTTCGGGCAACACGATCGAAGATCTCATCGGCGGCCACCGAGTGGAGGTGGGAGAAGGGAAGAAGTCGCCAGCCGATTTCTCCGTCTGGCGAAGTGCGGCCCCCGACAAAATCATGCGTTGGGACAGCCCGTGGGGCACCGGAGTACCGGGCTGGCACCTCGAGTGCTCGGCCATGGCAATCGATCTACTCGGACCCGAAATCGATATTCATACCGGTGGAGAGGATCACATCTTTCCACACCATGAGGATGAGATAGCTCAGAGCGAGGCCGCAACCGGACGGCGTTTCTCGCGTTTCTGGCTTCACAATGGCTGGTTACAGATTGGCGACCACGAAAAGATGAGCAAGTCACTTGGTAACATCTACACGCTCCGGGACCTGGCTCATCGAGGGGTTCACCCGCTTTCCTATCGCTACTTCACCCTACAGGCGCACTATCGCACGCCCTTGAGCTTCAGTTGGGAAGCCCTCGCGGCTGCGCAGACGGGGCTGTATCGTCTGTGGGAGGCAGCAGCCGAGTTGTGCGAGTCGCATTCGCCGGGGGAATTGACCGCGGATGCGGATGCGTTGCGGACCGGCTTCCACGAGGCGATCAATCGCGATCTGGACACCTCGGTCGCCCTGTCCGTATTGCACGCGGTGACCGGTGCAAAGCTGCCCACCGGCGCAAAGTTGACGCTCATGGACGACTTCGACCGTGTACTCGGACTCAATCTCATTCCCATGGCACAGCAACTATCGAAGACGTCTGACAGTGAAAGAGCGCTGTTGCGCGAGCGAGAGGAAGCCCGCGCGAGCAAGGATTTTGGCCGCTCAGATGTGCTGAGAGACCAATTGCGCGAGAGTGGCATCGACGTCAAGGATACGGTAGCCGGTCAACGGACCATCCGGAGGGATGTACTACCTGCGTTTCGGAACGACGACGGCGAGCACCAGCCCGGATAGAGCCCCCACTCCGAACCCGGTTATAGCGCCCAGGCATAAGCCAAGCGCTCCCAATATCGGGAAGGCGAGGATGGCCAGAATGAGGTCGAAGGTGCCGGAGGGCCAAGGTGCGTAATCCCGCACGTAAGCGGCCGAGAGTCCTGCAAACAACGCCCCGCCCAGAATGCCACCGCAGACGGCCGCTGCGAGCGCCGAAAACATCCGAATACGACTGTCTGGGACGCGAGATCGTCGGCCTACCGCGGAGCCGGTCATTAATCCAAGCAAAAGCGAGAGCCCGAGCAATATCGACGTGACAAGAGCGCGCGTGAGAGGGGAAAGGTTAGACGTGGCCGGTTGCAGGATTGCCGCCGTACACGCAAACGCGACCAGCGCTCCGATGAGCCCACCGAAAACAGACACGATTCGCACCCCGATCGTCGCAGGGAAATTTTGAGACTCATCAGTATATCGAGTTGGACATCGGTCGGCACGTCCTCCACAGGACGCTCAGCCGCTCGCAGACTGAGTGACTACCGTCATGCGACAATGGGCGCGTGACGCTGCACGCCCAACAGCGTCGACTTCATCTGTACATCAGTTTTTCGAGGGAGTGAGTATGAATAAGCGGAAGAAAGTAGCCTGGCACAAACATCTGAAAGCAGCCAGAAAGGCCGACGTCAAGCGACGCGCCAAGTAGTAGAGGGGACTTTAACGGGTTCCCAACGACCAAATGCAGTCTAACGGCACGGCGTGAGCTGACGTAGGAAGGCGAGGGCCTGCCGCAGCGTCTTGACGGGCACCACGGTCACATTACCCCGGTGAGCCATTGCCGGGTCGAGATTTTCTTTCACATTCGGCACAAAAAAGTATTTGGCGCCGGCATTGTTGGCGGCAATAATCTTTTGCTTTGCTCCCCCGATGGCGCCAACCTGTCCATTGAAGTCAATCGTGCCGGTACCAGCGACTTTGCATCCATGCGTGATATCCGTTGGGCTCAATCGCTGCACGATGCCGAGTGCGAACATCAAGCCGGCTGACGGGCCGACGATGTTCCCGGCATTGATGTGTATTTTGACCGGAAATTTCAACTGATCTTGCACTTCAATGCCGATCAGGGCAGTCTTTCCTTTTACATCCGGAACGCCGTTGGTCGATCGCACGGTCGAAACTGTCAGACGGATCAACCTATTCTTGCGCAAGACGCCGAGTTGGATACTCTGTCCCGGTCGAACCTTGCGCACTAACGGTGCGACCTGCGCGGCTCGTTTCACGCGTTGTCCGTTCACATATTCAACGACGTCGCCCGCTTTCAGAACGCGAGAAGCGGGCGTTTTCGGAACGAGAAACACGATCCGTGGGCCTGTTGACGCAAACGTAGGATGATATCCCGGTACGGTATTGAGAGCTGCTGCCTCAGCCTGGTGCGTGCTGTCGGTCATGAGACTGGCATTTAGCTTGAGGTATTGAGTTTGAGACAGTCCACCGGAGAATTGTTGCGATCTTTCCAGGTCCGCTCCCGAGTTGAGTCGTCCGTACAGTTCCTCCAACAGATGGTCCGCTTTAATGAACGTGACATCCGTCATGTAAAGGTTCCCTGCTCGATTTCGCGCGGGATGACCGGCAATCGAGATCATGGGCGAGACTGCGAGCGCGTCCCCGGGCAGCAAGATGTAGTAGTTGGACGGGAGAATTTCGAGCGTGCCTATGACCAGTACCACCACGAGCACAATGCCGAGGATGATCGTAACAATCGAGGGTCGTCGCGGAGTAGGCTTGTCGTCGTTTGGCACTTCAGCCGGTAGAGACATCAGGTGGGCCCTCTCCGTCGATGGTGAGGGGCGCGTGACAGAGTTGTAATCGTCTCCGCCCTCCCATGTCGAAAAGTATCGTGGTGAGCGTGTTCCGTCCGGTGCCTTCGACCTCTTCTACCGTTCCCGTGCCCCAGCGCGTGTGCCGGACCCGATCTCCGGTCCTGGTGGTGGCGAGCCGGGGTTTGATCCGCTTCGCCGTGGTCACTTTGAGCACCATATTGTGCAGGCCGATCTCCTGAATGAATCGACTGGGCTGTCCGGTGGTCCCGCGACCGCCAGACAATCGACCCTGAGCGTACGAAAGGTGGAGCATTTCCCTTGCTCGTGTCATGCCAACATAGCAAAGACGACGCTCCTCCTCGAGGTCGGCGGTCCGCTGTAGTGACCGCGCGTGGGGCAATAAACCTTCCTCCACTCCGGACATAAAAACCGCACGATATTCGAGACCCTTCGCGCTGTGCAGCGACATCAAACTGACGACGTTAGAGAGGTTGCTCGTCGAATCGTCAAGCGTCATACTGTCGAGGAGTGAACGCAGGGTGCCGCGTCGCGCCTGGTGCAGACGGGACACGGTTCGTACTTCCCCAAAATCCTCCAACACGCTGTCGGTAAGCATGCCTTCCGCATCTAAATCGCTTTCGGCCGCGCTCAAGGCTGCCTCAACCACCTGCTTCAAAGAGTTCTTTCGAAGCGCCTGTACGGCGGCAATGCGGCCATACGCGACTTCGAGCGCCGCGCGAACCTGTTGGGGCAAGCGAGGAATCTCACAAACGGAGGCAAGGGCGCTGACCAGGGTTGTCTCGTGAACCTCAGACCAGCGGCGCAGTTCCTCCATGCGACGTGCTCCCAAATCTGGAACGGATTGCACGAGCACTTCGGCCGCACCGTCATCTCCGGTATCGAGCGCGAGTCGTAGATACGCGTATACCCGTTGGACGTGCTCGCGTGAATAAAAACCACGACCAGACAGCACTCGATATGGGATGCCGCGCCGCACGAGTGCGTCCTCCAGCGCTCTGGACTGAGCATTGATGCGGTACAGGATCGCGATATCGTGCCAGGGGAGTCTGTCGACCGCGGAGAGATGCGCGATTTCGTCGGCGATCCACTCCGCTTCATCGTGTTCATCGGCGGCTACGAAGCACACCGGCGGGTTTCCGGCGGGCAGTTCGGTATGAATCGATTTCTTGAGCCGCCCCTCGTCTCGGTCGATCAGGGCGTTGGCCGCTCGCGCGACATACTTACCATGTCGGTAGCTGCGTTCCAGCGTGACGACTTCGGCTACCGGGAACGCTTTTCGGAATCGACGGAGTCCGCCGGCATCAGCGTGCCTCCAGCCATAAATCGCCTGATCCTCATCTCCGACCACCACGGCGGTTCCGTGGGGAGGCGCGAGCAATTCGACTAATTCCTGTTGCACCACGTTGGTGTCCTGGTACTCGTCCACCAGGAATTCATCGATGGCACCCTGACACAGCTCACGGATGTGCTGGTGTTCTCTCAATACCTTCGCAGCAAGGTGCGGCAGGTCGTCGAGATCGAGGGCATTGGCGGCCCTCAAGGCACGCTGATATTCGTCGACAATCCGCCGAAGCCGCTCCACCGGGATGGCGTTGCGCTCGGCCAGCACCTCGATCTGGAGCCCGCTCTTCACGCCTCCCACCGCCTCTACGACGCCTGACAGTGAACTGCCGGAGTGCCCCTCACCGTGCGCGATGACGGATTGCAGTAGCTGGCGCGCTTCCCGTGGCTGCAAGAGCCGAAAGTCGGAGCGGTAGCCGAGCACGCCGATACGCCGGCGCAAGATGCCGGCGCACATCCAGTGAAATGTACCGATTGGCACGCGCGCATCCCCGCCAATCAGGTGGGTCACGCGATCCGACATTTCGCGGGCTGCGCGGTTCGTGAAGGTGACTGCCAGCGTCCGACCCGACCGAATGTTCCGTTCCTGGATGCGAAAAGCGATGCGGCGGGTTACTACTCGAGTCTTCCCGCTCCCTGGCCCAGCGGCCACGATCAGAGCGGGGCCATCGAACAGCACGGCGCGGCGCTGTTCAGGATTCAAATCGTCGAGTGGCGATTCCATGCTAACTCGGACACGAACGGGTAGGACGGTCTGTACGGAGCGCGTTCCTCCCGCAGTCTACCCGACGATATGGATGTCGGCGTCTCTGGTAGTGGTCAGCGAATCAAGCGACGCCAGGGTCGCGGCGCCACGCTCCAACTCGTCTGTCACGTCCTGCCAGTATGCCGCGTCAAATGAGTCAAAGTGTGTCTCGGCGCCAATACTCGAGCGTTGCAAACCTCGCCAGACCGCCTCACCCGGGTATCCAGCTTCCGCCAGCAAACCCCGGGCCTCGCTTGCCATCCGGCGGAGCTGATTCCTGTCGTCCGAGGATGATGCCCGGCTTTCTCGTATGCGATTCACGATCGCAAGCCCTTCGGTCGCTAGCGATCTCATGTCACGTCGTGCTTCCTGAGTATTCATGTGCAGCACGATAGCATATTGCATGCCAGTCCGAAAGGGTCATTCGGCACGGTGAAGGGGTTGCCAAACAGACTTTCGAAGGTCAGGTCGCACCGAAAGGCCCCAGCGCGAGGTAGATTTTGGTCAGGATTGCTGCGTTTCTTCATACTCTTCGAGCAAGCCCAGGAAGTGCGTGAGAAACCGTTGAT
This sequence comes from Chloroflexota bacterium, assembly GCA_036732245.1. GTDB lineage: Bacteria > Chloroflexota > UBA5177 > UBA5177 > UBA5177 > JANWJD01. The sequence continues at coordinate 19,623 of DAINCT010000009.1, forward strand.
ACTCGGCGCCGGTGTCGCCACGCTGTTCCATATCGAACAGAAGTTCTCCGCCGCGTTCCAAACGTTGTTCCAGCATCGTTATGGGAGAATCAGGCAGTACTTGGATCATGTGTTGCCTCCCGCCGTACTCACGAAAGTTCTTATCGATCCAATATTAGTACATGCGTCCTACGTTGTCAATCTATGCATTCCGGTTTTCAGCTCGACGTGTGGGCGGCGGCCACTGCTGCGAACGAAAGACGCCGACCGCTGGTGCGGTCGGCGTTCTATCAAAGGTCGGTTTTAGCGCGGCTGTTCGGGAAGTCTACCCGTTCCGACGCTCCATTCGGTCTCGCTTCATTTGCGCACGGCGAGCGCGCTTCTCTGCCTTTGCTTTAGCGAGCCGCCGTTGCTCGGACGGTGGAGTGTAATACTTGCGGCGCTTGAACTCGGCAACTACCGTCTGCGAGTTCCGCTTCCACCGCTTGACCATACCTTCAAAGTCGCGTCCTCGTTCCTCCAATGTCCTTCTTCTCCAATCACGCCGCGACTTGCGCGACGTCCATGCTACTTGCCGCCAGCGATGGACGCACGGTCCAACGCTACATATTCTCCGGGAAAACCATCTCTGTGATCATACACGATCACCCCGACGCGCGGGAAGGCCCTTCCTTGCAGGCGTCGCACTTCCGTCGCCGGCATCGCGCAACAGCTCCTGCACCGTTTCGATGCCGGTCCGGAGCGACAGTAACTGCTTCTCGACTTCGCGTAGCGTAAGCGAGGGCAAGCGTTGGTCGAGATCGGCGGGCGGAGAAGCCCGCAGGTATTCTCTGGCCAATTGCACCGCGCGTCGGAGCGGAACTCCGGCGATTCGAGCCTGACGAATCAAGACAACTTCGTCGAGTCCGTCACCGTTGATCTTGCGCGTTCCTTCGCTGGAAGGACTGATGTACCCCCGGTCCATCCAGTGCTGAATTTGACGCTCGGACACGCCGCTCAAAGCGGCGGCCTGGCTCATCGTCAACGCCAGGCTCCTCCACATTTCAGTGCGTCGTGGTGGCTGGAATCGGAATTCCGGCTCGCTCATCAGGCGCTGCGCCCTCCCCGAGTTCGTGCTACCCGCCGTCGATCGCTCCATCGCGCACATTCGAGTCTATCCGACCGCCGTGATCTGCCACCCTGGACGCCTTGTCGGCCCCTGCCGACGTGGCAATGCGCGCCGCCAGTAGGTCCGGGCGCAACGAAGCAGTAATCGATTCAGACTGCGCGCGCCGCCATCCAGCGACTTGCGCGTGGTGACCCGAGAGGAGCACCGGAGGAACCTCCCAACCACGGTACGTCGCCGGTCTCGTGTACTGCGGGTACTCGAGCAATCCCTGGGCGAATGATTCTTCCACAGTCGAGGTCTCGGCCAGCACTCCGGGTATGAGCCGGGTGACCGCATCGCAAACAACCATGGTCGCGAGTTCTCCGGCGGACAGCACGTAGTCCCCGATGGAGATCTCATCAGTCACGAGGTGCTCGCGCACGCGCTCGTCGACCCCTTCGTAGTGGCCGGAAATCAGTACCAGGTTCTTCTGCTGTGCGAGCTGCTCGGCAAGGCGTTGCGTGAACTGACGCCCTCGGGGCGACAATAGGATGATCGGCGTACTTTCGAGGACCGAAAGCGATTCCACTGCGTTGAAGAGTGGCTCGGGTTTCATGACCATGCCCGCTCCTCCGCCGAAAGGATAATCGTCCGTAATCCGGTGCTTCCCCACTCCAAAGGGACGAAGATCCACCAGTTCAACCGTCACGAGGCCGCGCTCCACCGCCCGCGCCACGACTCCCTGTTCCAGCCAACTGCTGAAAATAGAAGGAAACAGGCTGACGAGTACGAGACGAAGTACCGGAGCGAACGCATCATCCTCGCTAGCCGATTGAGGCGTCACAGGCGCGCGAGTGTCGGTGGGGTCACCCGCCTCACTCCTCAGACGCAAGAACCCAAGGCAAGATGACAGCATATTTCGCCTCGACGTTGAGTTCCTGTACGGCGTCCGCAATGGCGGGGATCAGGACGCTCTGCTTGCCGTGACCGACAATCCACACGTCATTACTGCCCGTCCGAAGTACGTCCGTGATATGGCCGACGTCCCCGCCTTCAGTGGTGCGGACCCGCACTCCGATTAGATCGTCCAGGTAAAACGCGCCCTCGGGCAGCGGCACCGCTTCAGCGCGCGGCACGGAGATCTCGACGCGGCCCAAAGCCGCCACTTGTTCCGGGGTGTCAAGCCCGCCCAATTGAAGCAAGATGCGACCCTGATGCAAACGGCTACGAATGACATCGTACTGCTGTCTGCCCGCACCCAGGTACACCGTCTTCAAGTCCTTGAACCGGTCCGGAAAGTCGGTAAGCGACGACACCTTCACCTCGCCCCGCACACCGAATGCGCCGGCGACTTCCCCTATAACCATCCAGGCGCCGTCATTTAGGTCCACGCCGCCACCTGTCGCCGCGACTACTCGATTTCCAGGACGCACCGTGTGTGGTTCTGGATCGCGGAAACCTTCAGCAGAGTTCTCATGGCCCGCGCCACTCGACCGTGTCGACCGATGACTTTGCCAATATCCCGCTGTGAGACCTGGAGAAGATAGACTGTCACGCCGTCTTCTTCGGTCTCGATGACTTTCATTTCGTCAGGATGATCGACTAGCGCGCCGGCCATGTATTCGACCAGTTGTCGGGTCACTCGGCGGGACTCGCATCGCCGGCGGCCTTAGAGGCCGCGGCAGTCGATTTGGTCGGCGTCTCGGTACTGGAGGCGACGTAATCCGGCTTCCGAACCACGGCGGGATCGATATCGAATTTGGTGAACAGCTTTGCCACCGTATCGGTCGGCTCGGCTCCCCGCCGCAACCAGTCGATCGCCTTGTCCTTGTTGACGTTAATAATCGCCGGATTGGTCAGGGGGTTATAAAAGCCGACCTGGTCGATGTACCGGCCATCCCGAGGCGAACGGGAATCGGCTATCACGATACGATAACTTGGCTGGTGTTTTGCGCCCATGCGGCGCAGTCGGATCTTCACAGACATGTCATTCCTCCTACAGCCGGCTTCTTCCGGCCAGTGCATTGCTAAGCGTTATTTCGTCGGCGTATTCAAGATCGCCCCCTACGGGCAACCCACGCGCCAGCCGGGTTACGGTGACTCCCAACGGTTGTATCAGCCGCATCAAATACATGGCCGTGGCGTCACCCTCTAGATTGGGGTTCGTCGCGAGTATAACCTCCTGAACCGCTTCCGGGTCTAGACGGTGCAATAATTCCCTTACTTTAAGCTCGTCCGGCCCGATTCCCTCTATGGGGGACAACGCCCCATGCAGGACGTGATATCGCCCATCATATTGACCCGTGCGGTCAATTGCTACAACGTCGAGCGGTTCCTCAACCACACAGATGCGCGAACCGTCGCGGGCCGGATTCGAGCAAATCTCACATGGTGACATTTCTGTAATATTGAAACACTGTGCACACAACACGACGTTGTGTTTGAGGTCGGTGATGGCGTCAGCCAGTGATTGCGCCTGTTCTGCCGGGGCCCTCAGCAGGTAATACGTGAGCCGTTGAGCCGTCTTGGGACCGATGCCCGGCAGCCTGGCCAGCTCGTCCACGACTCGTGTGATCGGTTTGACTGTCACAGCCATTGTGATTTAGTAACCTTCTCCGGCGTGCCGCCCGAAAAGCGGGGAGAGTACGGGCAAACGATCACTCACAGGCCGGGAAGCCCCAAACCTCCGAGGCCGCCGGTCGCCGAACCCATCTTGTCCTGCTGCAACGCGAGCGCCTTCGTCTGCGCATCGTGAATGGCCGCGATCACCGCATCCTGCAACGTTTCGACATCCTCGGGATCGACAAATTCGGGGTCGATCGTCAGCCGTTCAACTTCCTGATGTCCATTCATGACGACGATGACCGCACCGCCGCCCGCACTTCCTTCAACCGTAGCCGAGCTCAGCTCTTCCTGAGCTTTCATCATGTTTGCCTGCATCTGCTCGATTTGTTTGAGCATCTTGCGATCCAGCACGTGTCGTACCTCCGTTCGCCTGCCACCCCACGACTAGTTTGAGCGAAGGCACCGAACGGTCGTGGAGATATACGCCCGGCTACACCTATTTTATCAAGAACTGCCGTTCCCAAGCTGTCTGGCGTGAAAGTCACGCAGGCGTTCCGATACTTCCTCGATAAAGCCGTCGTCCTCTGGTAGAGAACCGCTCAGTGCGGTGACTTCTTCTCGGGTCGTGCGCACGCAGGTGACGTGATACGGCACACCGAGGACATCTGCCACCACTTCCTCCAGCAATTTTCTCTTTTTCGGATCCGAAAACGTGTTTCGGTGAAACTCGTATAAAAATCCCACGACCATCTCGCCGTCCTCGGCTCGCATCAAATATCCCGAGCGCAGTATGGCTTGCAGGCTGGGACTCTTGGAGCGCATCGATGCGACCACGCTTTCCCAGGCGCCGGTCAAACCAGTCGAGCTGTTTTCACTCGGCCTCTCCAGGGATGCCGAGTCAGCTGGAATCGATGCTGTCGGCTCATTGTCAATGCGCACGGAGCCAGGTCGCACATTGGGAGTTTCTGATGCCGTCGGAGGATCGGAAGATCTTCCATTCGGAGGAGGGACATTCGAACGAGGAACGGAGTCAAGCGATGGGGTAGAGTCGCCGGCAGGTTGAGAGACCCTTGAAGTAGACGAAACAGCTAGCGCAGCCTCCACGTATCCGACCTGCAGGGGGAGTTCCGGGGGGACATTGAATTTCGTACCGAAGTCACCGTCCGCGAGTGCCCGCAGCAGCGCGACGACTTGGCTGCGGTCGAGGGCAGCCGCATGTTTTTGCAGCGAATCGTCTAAAGCGGGATCGATCGACAATGCCGGCGGGGACGCACCCGCAACCCGCAACAACACATTGCGCCAGTACTGGACCAACTGGGCCCCAAGTTGCCCGGGGTCACCTCCGGCCTCTATAAATCTCTCGATTTCTGCCAGGCCGAGACCCACTTCGCCTGTCACCAGGGCATCGGACATACGAGCTACCAGCAGCGGATCGGCGAGACCCAGAGCAGCGCGTACTTCGGATGTGCCGATCGAGCCGGTGCTGTACGCCGATATTTGATCCAACAAACCAAGCGCGTCACGCAGACTGCCGTTGGCGTTGAGGACGACCAGGCCGAGTGCGTCTTCGGCAATTTCAATCCGCTCCTGACCGGCCACGAACCGCGCCCTCGCCAGCATAATTTCCGGAGAAATACGCCGGAAGTCAAAGCGCTGACAACGAGACATGATGGTGGCCGGCACCTTGTGAGGTTCCGTGCTGGCGAATACGAAGACCACATGGGGCGGCGGTTCCTCGAGCGTTTTCAAGAATGCGTCGAAAGCGGCGCCCGACAGCCGATGCACCTCGTCCACAATGTAGACCTTATATCGGCCTTCCCCGGCTGCGTATGCCACCCGTTCCCTCAAGTCGCGGACGTTTTCGACGCTGGTATTGGATGCCGCATCGATTTCGATGACATCCATGGCTCGTCCCTCGTTCGCAGCCACGCACATCTCGCACTCGTTGCACGGGTTACCGTCAGACGGATTGAGGCAGTTCAGCGCCTTTGCCAGAATCCGTGCTGCGCTCGTCTTTCCTGTGCCGCGCGGGCCGGTAAAGAGATAGGCATGAGCGACGCGACGCTGGCTGACTGCGTTGCGCAGAGTTCGCACCACGTGATCCTGTCCCACCAAATCGTCGAACGAGCGAGAGCGCCATTTTCGATAGAGCGATGACACGGCAGGACCTCAATCAGCGTATACGTGAAAGCATGAGGGATCGGCAGGCAAGCGTCATTATAGTGCCGGACCGGCAACCTGTCTCGACTCCAATCTCGATCGCAAACCCATCCGTTCCTCGGCTCGCCGCACGGTCGGTGCCGCCATTTCGTGAGCACGATCAGCAC